>JAUNUF010000083.1 GCA_030538315.1 Propionibacteriaceae bacterium | reverse complement strand
ACCTGATCGCCTTCGGCGGCGGGCAGCAGAACCTGGGCGTGGGCGGCGCCGGCACCATGATCCTCACCTCCATCATCGTGCTGTTCGGGCTGGGCCAAACCTGGGTGCTGGGCCGCGGCCAGAAGGACACGAAGGGGGTGCGCAAGTGAAGCAGAATCGCGTGGTTCTGGCGCTGCGCTACGGCATCCTCGTGGCCCTCGCGCTCTTCTTCCTGCTGCCGTTCTACGTGATCGTGCGCAACGCGTTCTCTTCGCAACGCCACATCACCGCGGCACGCTGGAACTGGCTGCCGGATCAGCTGAACCTCACCAACCTCAACTCCTTGCTGGCCAACGATTCCATCGGCATCGGCAAGGGCCTGCTCAACTCCGCGATCATGGCCGTCCTGCAAACGGGCGGCACCGTCTTCGTCTCGGTGCTCGCCGGCTACGCCCTGGCGCGGTACACGCACAGGCTGGCCCGGGTGCTGCTGGGCCTGACCGTCTTCACCCTGATGGTGCCCGCCACCACCACGTTCCTGCCGATGTTCATCATGACGGCGCAGCTGGGCTGGGTGGACACCTTCCGCGGACTGGTGATCCCAGGCATGTTCTCGGCCTTCGCCACGTATCTGTTCCGCCAGTTCTTCCTGGATTTCCCCGTCGAGCTGGAGGACGCGGCGCTGGTCGACGGATGCTCCCCCTGGACGGCCTTCTGGCGCGTCGTGGCACCCAACTCCATGGGCATCATCGCTGCGGTGAGCACCATCGTGTTCATCGGCGCCTGGAACGCGTTCCTGTGGCCCACCCTCATCGGCCGCGACGCCACCCGCACCGTGCAGGTGGCGCTCAGCCAGTTCATGACCAGCCAGGGCGTGCGCTATCCGGAGCTGTTCATGGGCTCGCTCGTGGCCGTGCTGCCCATGCTGTTCGTCTTCCTCTTCCTGCAGCGCTACCTGGTCCAGGGCCTCACCACCTCCGGCCTGAAGTAGATTGCTCGGATGCCATCCCTCGCCGAGCTCGTCGCCGACGGCTGCGGGCTCCCCTTCGCTGCCGCCGCACCGGCGCTGAGCGAGGCTGTGCGGGGCCGTGGGGTCGCCGTCGTGGAGGCGCCGCCCGGCACCGGCAAGACGACCTTGGCACCCGCCGTCGTCGCTTCGTGCGTGGAGGGTCGCGTGGTGGTGACCCAACCGCGGCGCGTTGCTGCGAGAGCTGCCGCCAGGCGGTTGGCGTCGCTGATGGGGACGAAGGTAGGCGAGATCGCCGGGTTCACGGTGCGGGGTGAGCGGGTGGTGTCGCCTGAGGCGCGCATCGAGATGGTCACGCCCGGCGTGCTGCTGAGGCGCCTGCTGCGGGATCCGTCATTGGATGGCGTCGGAGCCGTGATCCTGGACGAGGTGCATGAACGTGGCCTGGACACCGATCTGCTCACTGGGTTGCTGGGCGAGGTGCGCCAGCTCCGCGAGGATCTGGCTGTGGTCGCGATGTCGGCAACGCTGGACGCTTCTGGGCTCGCCGGGTTGCTGGGAGGAGGCTCCGCTGCGCCGGTCGTCGGGGTGCCGGCCGTCCTCCATCCGCTCGAGACCCGGTTTGTGCCGGGCCCGGCACCGCTCGATGCCCGGGGCACCTCAAGGGAATTCCTCGGCCACGTCGCGGCAACCACAGAACGAGCCTTCGCTGAGCGCCCGGATGACGGCGATGTGCTGGTGTTCCTGCCGGGCGTCTGGGAGGTCCGCAACGTCGCCGAGATGTTGCGCGGGCGGATCAGCGCCGAGGTGTTCGAGTTGCACGGCCAGGTGCCTGCCCGTGAGCAGGATCGTGCCGTCGCCGGGCGTCGCGCCGGGGAGCCACCACGCGTCGTGATCTCCACCAATCTGGCGGAGTCGTCCTTGACGGTCGACGGCGTGCGCGTCGTCGTGGATGCTGGTTTGGCCCGCGAACCTCGCAGAGATTCTGGCCGGGGCATGTCCGGTCTCGTCACCGTGCGCTGCGCCCGCTCGTCGGCGGATCAGCGTGCGGGGCGTGCTGCCCGTCAGGGCCCCGGCATCGTGTGGCGGTGCTACGACGAGGCCACCTACCGAGGGCTACGACCGCAGGTGACGCCAGAGGCCCAGACGGCAGATCTCACCGGCGCACTCCTCACCCTGGCAGCTTGGGGCACCCCGCGGGGCGAAGGGCTCGCCCTGCCCAGCCCCCTGCCCACAACCGCCGTCGCAGACGATGAGGCCGTGTTGCAGTGGCTGGGAGCAGTCGATGGCGAGGGGCGGGTGACGCCGCAGGGCCGGGTGTTTGCCGAGATTCCGGCCTCGCCACGGTGGGCCAGGTCGCTGCTCGACGGCGCCCCCGTGGTGGGCGCTCGCGTTGCCGCAGAGATGGTTGCGGCGGCGGAGGCGGGAGTCTCGGGTGACCTCGCCGTCGAGGTGAAGGCCTTGCGCCATGGCAACGGGCCGGAGGCTCGCCGTTGGCGTGCCGAGGCTGATCGCCTGGAGCGGTTGGTTCCAGCTGTGACTCCGGCCGGGGGTTTGGCAGGCTCGGTGATCGTGCTGGCCTACCCCGAGCGGGTCGCGCGGCGCGTGGGTGATTCGTTCCTGCTGGCTTCCGGCACGAGGGCTGCCGCACCCGCCGGCCTGGCTGGCCATGAGTGGTTGGCGGTGGCGGAGGTGACCCGGGTGGCCGGTAACGCGGCGGCTGGCACCGGCGCAGTCATCCGCTCGGCTGCGCCTATCGACGAAGCCACCGCCCGGCTCGCGGCCAGTCACCTCCTGAGGGATGAGGTGAGCGGCGAGCTGGTCGATGGGAGGCTGCGTGCCCGACGCGTGGCCGCGTTGGGCGCCATCGAATTGTCGTCCACGCCCGTGCCAGCCAAGGAGCTGGGCGCAGATGCGGCCCGCTCCGTACTCGTGAAGGAGGGGTTGGGGGTCATCGGGTGGTCTGATGGAGCCAGCCTGCTGCGACGGCGGTTGGGCTTCCTGCACCGTCATCTGGGACCCCCGTGGCCAGACGTCTCCGATGAATCCCTGGTCAGCAGGCTCGATGAGTGGCTGGCGCCTGAACTGGCCGAGGCCGCCCGCACCGGCCGCCTCGCCGGCATCAACCTCGCCGCACCGCTCCGCAGGCTGATTCCGTGGCAGGAGGCACGTCGCTTCGATGAGCTTGCGCCGGAGCGGCTCGAGGTGCCCAGCGGCTCCCACATCCGCCTCGACTATCCGGCACACGACGATGACTCCGCCGTCGTGTGCGCAGTGAAGCTGCAGGAATGTTTCGGATTGGCGGAGTCACCGACGATCGCCGATGGGCGCGTGCGCGTCCTCTTCCATCTGCTGTCGCCGGCGGGACGCCCGCTCGCGGTCACGGATGATCTGGCCTCGTTCTGGACTGGCCCCTACGCCCAGGTTCGCGCAGAGATGCGAGGGAGATATCCCAAGCACCCGTGGCCAGAAGATCCCTGGGCACACGTCGCGACGGCGAAGACGAAGCGCTGGCTCGAATCCTGAGACCCTTTTCTTACAACTTTTCCAAAGATAGTCTGGGGTTGAGTCCTAGGAGGAAATCATGGCCGATCAGTGGCTGACATCGCTCATCACCCCAGACCCGCAAGCGGGTTTCGAGCTCGCCATCACGCTGAGCCGTCGAGGGGTCAAGTACACCCAGCCAGACACCGAGGTGTTGCACCGCCTGCGCCCCGTCTACGCGGAATCGGCTGATTCGCTGACGGCAGCCTCACAGGTGATCGCTGTGAACTTCCAGACGGTGGCGGCAGCCAACAACTACTGGCGCGACTGACCCGTCACTTGCTGGCGGATTCCCCGGTGGAGAGCGCTGCGACGAAGGCCTCCTGAGGCACCTCGACGCGGCCCACCATCTTCATCCGCTTCTTGCCTTCCTTCTGCTTCTCGAGCAGCTTGCGCTTGCGCGAGATGTCGCCGCCGTAGCATTTGGCGAGCACGTCCTTGCGGATGGCGCGGATGGTTTCACGTGCGATCACGCGCGAGCCGATGGCAGCCTGAATGGGCACCTCGAACTGCTGGCGTGGGATGAGTTCCTTGAGCTTCGATGCCATGGCCAGCCCGTAGGAGTAGGCCTTGTCCTTGTGGACGATGGCTGAGAAGGCGTCTACGGGGTCGCCGTGGAGGAGGATGTCCACCTTGACGAGATCCGCAGCCTGCTCGCCGTCGGGCTCGTAGTCCAGCGATGCGTAACCCTTGGTGCGGGACTTCAAGGCGTCGAAGAAGTCGAAGACGATTTCAGCCAGCGGCAGTTGATAGCGCAGCTCGATGCGGTCTTCGCTGAGGTAATCCAGGCCCAGCTGCACGCCGCGGCGGTTCTGGCACAACTCGATGATGGTGCCGAGGTACTCCGCAGGGGTGAGGATGGTGCCGCGGACCACCGGTTCGTACACCTCAGAGATCTTGCCTGAGGGGTACTCCGACGGGTTCGTCACCTGATGCTCGGAACCGTCCTCCATCACCACGCGGTAGACCACGTTTGGCGCGGTGGAGATGAGCGACAGGTTGAACTCGCGCTCGAGGCGCTCACGGACAATCTCCATGTGCAGCAGGCCGAGGAAGCCGATGCGGAAGCCGAAGCCGAGCGCTCCGGAAGTCTCGGGCTCATAGGTGAGGGCCGCGTCGTTGAGTTGCAGCTTCTCGAGTGCCTCACGCAGTTCGTTGAACTCGTCGCCGTCGATGGGATAGAGGCCTGCGTAGACCATGGGGTTGGGGTGGCGGTAGCCGCCCAGATCCTTGGTCGCGGGGCGGGATTCGAGGGTGACGGTGTCGCCCACGCGGGATTGACGCACGTCCTTCACGCCGGTGATGAGGTAGCCCACCTCGCCAACACCGATGGCGTCGGACTTCACGGGTTCGGGCGAGATCACGCCCACCTCGAGCAGCTCGTGCGTTCCCATCGTGGACATCATGCGGATGCGTTCGCGGTGACCGAGCTGGCCGTCGACCACGCGGACGTAGGTCACGACGCCACGGTAGGTGTCGTAGACAGAGTCGAAGATCAGGGCACGTGCGGGCGCGTCGGCATCGCCCACGGGCGCGGGGATCTGCTCGACGACCTGGTCCAGGAGCTCAGTGACACCCATGCCAGTCTTGCCGGAGACCTTCAGCACGTCGTCGACATCGCAGCCGATGATGCCGGCCAACTCAGCGGCGTACTTCTCCGGGTTGGCGTTGGGGAGGTCGATCTTGTTCAACACGGGGATGATGTGCAGATCAGCCTCGATGGCCAAATACAGGTTGGCCAAGGTCTGGGCTTCGATTCCCTGCGCCGCATCGACGAGGAGGATGGCGCCCTCACAGGCGGCCAGCGAGCGGGAGACTTCATAGGTGAAGTCGACGTGGCCCGGCGTGTCGATCATGTTGAGGACATAGGTTTCGTCGCCCTTGGTCCACGGCATGCGCACTGCCTGGGATTTGATGGTGATGCCGCGTTCGCGCTCGATGTCCATCCGGTCGAGGTATTGCGCACGCATCTGCCGGTCGTCGACGACCTTGGTCAGCTGCAGCATGCGATCGGCCAGCGTGGACTTGCCATGGTCGATGTGCGCAATGATGCAGAAATTCCGGATGATCTCCGGATAGGTCTGGCCTGGGCGGGGTGCGGGCATCAACATTCCTCGTTGGTGGTCAGGGACAGGCCATCTTCTCACGGAGTGCGGCCCGAACCACAATGCTACCGATTTGGCGAGCCCCGTGCCCCTCAGGTAAGGTTGAGCGTCGCGTGCAAACGCATAGACCGAGTACACACCCTTTGATCCGTAAAGAGGCCTGCCAAGTGGCGAACATCAAGTCCCAGATCAAGCGCAACAAGACCAACGAGATCGCTCGTCGCCGCAACAAGGCGGTCAAGTCTGAGCTGCGCACCCACATCCGCAACGTCCGCACCGCTGTCGCAGAGGGCGAGGCCGACAAGGCCGCCGAGCTGCTGGTCGTCGCCAACCGCGCGCTCGACCGCGCCGTCAGCAAGGGCGTCATCCACAAGAACCAGGCCGCGAACCGCAAGTCGAACATCTCGACTGCTGTCGCTGCCCTCTGAGCACGCTCCACTAGCTGCTGCTTCGCAACAGCGCCTTGGCCCTCGGTCGTCAAGGCGCTGTTTTGCGTACCCGTTCAGCGACGGCGCTGCTGCAGCACGCCCAACACCATGCGCTCCAAGGCAAACGCGGCATCCGTTGCGGCGCCCTTCACTTCAGCGTCTCCCCTGGCGATGATCCGGATGGCTTCCGCCACTCCCCCAACCTGCCAAGTGTTCGATGCCCGCGCGTAGTCCTTCAGCTTGAACGGCGGCACCCCAATCTCGCGAGCGAGATCGGCACCCCTCAGCCGGCTGTTCTGGGCGTCCAGGTACTTGGCCAGCCCGCGGAAGGAACTGGCCACCGCGCTGGTGATCAGCACCGGCGCCACCCCCGTTTCGAGTGCCCACCGGAGCTTCTCCATGGCAACGGTGGCGTTGCCTGCCACTACGGCATCAGCGACGGCGAATCCGGTCACCTCTGCACGCCCGGCAAAGTAGCGCCGCACGATGGAGGCGTCCAGCTCACTGGCGCCCGAATCCGAGATCAGTTGGTTGATGGCTGAAGCCAGTGCCCGCAGATCATGGCCCACGGCCGCCACCAACTCGTCGGCCGCGTCTTGGTGCATGCGGATCCGTTGGCGTTTGGCCTCCGCCATCACGAATCCCGGAACCTCCCAGGGCTTCAGTGCAGCCACCGTTTCGGTGGGAACCTTGGCCTTCTTCAGCTTGTCTACCAGGCCCTTTCCCTTGACGCCGCCAGGGTGCAGAAGGATGAGGCACAGCTCGTCTGACGGCGCGGAGGCGGCGGCGACCAATTGATCCACCACTGCAGGTGGGCAGGAGCCAACATCGTCGATGATGGCGATGATGTGGCTGGAGAACAGCGAGCCACCGATCACCTCCGAGAGCATCGAATCCTCCAACTCGGAGGCGAGGATCTCGTTGACCTCCGCCTCCGGGTGCGCAGCGAGGGCGCGCTCCTTCGTCTCTGCCACGATCCGCTGGGCGAGCAGCTGCTCAGGCCCGGTGATGAGCAGGGCGCTTCCGAAGGGTGAACTCATAGGGTTGATCCTGCCATCACGGTGCGACATTGTCGCGGCCGGATTCGGTGCTCCTACAATCGGAGCACACGCGCCTGTGAGGAGTCATCATGAACCAGCCCATCCGCTTCGGCATCCTCGGTGCCGCTGGCATCACGCCGTCGGCCCTGATCGCTCCCGCCCAGGGAAACCCCGATGTTGAGCTGTACGCGGTGGCTGCGCGGGACCATGGCCGGGCACAACAGTTCGCGGATGACCACGGCATCGCCACTGTGCACGACTCCTATGATGCGCTCCTGGCAGACCCAGCCGTGGACGCCGTCTACATCCCGCTGCCGAACTCCGAACATGGGAAGTGGGCCATCGCTGCGCTGGAGGCCGGCAAGCACGTGTTGGTGGAGAAGCCCTTCGCGTCGAATGCCGAGGAGGCGGAAGCTGTGGCGCGGAGAGCGGCGGAATCCGACCGGGTCGTCATGGAGGCGTTCCACTACCGCTACCACAACCTCATGACGGAGACGTTGAAGTTGATCGCCAGCGGCGCCATCGGCGACATCACATCGGTCGAGGCTGATTTCGACATCTTCCTGCCGGATCGGACGAACATCCGCTACATCCAGGATCTCGCTGGCGGGTCCACCATGGACTTGGGCTGCTACAGCCTGCACTTCGTGCGCAGCATCGTCGGCGAGGAGCCCGAGGTGTTCTCCGCCACGGCGCGCCCGTCGGAAGACCCACGGCTCGACGAGGCGCTCGCTGCTGAGCTGCGTTTCCCGGGCGGGGTGACGGGGCGCATCTCCAGCTCGCTCCTGGAGGAGGTGGAACGCCAAAGCGCAGTGATCGAGGGCACCAAGGGCGTCATCCAGATCGAGGGTTTCGTGAAGCCGCAGGAGGGCAACAGCCTGACGCTCACGAACGACGCTGGCACCACCTCAGTCAATGTGCCCGTTGAGCCCACGAGCTACTCCGCCCAGCTCACGGTGTTCGTCGACGCCGTGCGCAACGGCGCACCGGTGCTCACCGATCCGGCGGATGCGGTGGCTCAGATGCGGGTCATCGATGCCATGTACCGCGCGGCCGGGCTGGAACCCCGGGCCACCACTGCCTAGAAGGCGGAGCGAAGCCCTCACCTTCCCGCTTCTGTGGTGCGGACCATCACCTGGCCGTCGGCCAGACTCACCGAAATGGCGCCCTGAAGATCCGTCCGTGCGATCTGCATACCCATGGAACGAGCAAGCTCCAGGGCACTAACGCTCGGGTGACCATAGGAGTTGCCCTCCCCTGCGCTGGCCACGGCCAACGTTGCCTGCGAAGCCTTGAAGAAACGAGGTTCCTGCCGAGATGAGCCGTGGTGCGGCAGCTTCAAGACGTGCACCGCGAGAGCCACGCCGTGATGGTCTGCGGAGCGCAGCGCTGCCTGCTGGCCGGCGGGCTCAGCGTCACCGGCAAGGAGCACCCGCAGGGCCCCGGATTGGCCAATCCCCACGACGGAGGCGTCGTTTTCCGCAGAGCCCTCTCCCTCCGCCTCGGGCACGGAAGCGCCTACTGGTTCCCATACTGAGGCGGTCTGCCAACTGGCCTCGCCCACGGTGAGGATTTCACCGGGCCTGGCGGAGCGGACCTCCGCTCCGACTCTGGCGGCGGCCTCGCCCAACCAGCGCGGGTGCTGCCCAGCTCGGACCAGCACCAGCGAAGGCCGATATCGGGCGATGACAGCCTCAGCCCCGCCAACGTGATCTGCGTGATAGTGCGTCAGGATCAATAGCGGCACCGAGGTGATCCCCAACGATTCGAGGCAGTTGATGGTGGGGGCGGGATCCGGGCCGGTGTCGATGACCACTGCGCTGGCAGAGCCTGCATTGAAGACGGTGGCATCACCCTGCCCAACGTCACAGAAGGTCACGTGCCAAGCCCCGGGCCATCCCAAGGGCACGGGCCTGATCAGCGATGCCAGCAGGAACAGGGCAACGAAGCCCACCCCACCCCACCAATGGCGAAGGGCCCAGGACAGCACCACCCCCAATGCGCACGCTCCCAGCGACACGAGCACGATGCCTGTGGGCGAGCCTTCCCAAGCCCATGCGGCGGTGGGCAACGAGGCCCCAAACTCGGCCAGCCACAGGATGGGTTGGGCACACCACCCCGCCAACCACCCCGGCCCAGCGGCCAACCATGGCGCCCAGAAGAGCAGCGCTGCAGCGAACCCAAGAACGGTGGTGGGGCCAACGAAGGGCCCAGCTAGCACGTTGGTGATGACGCCCACCACCGACACCTGATCACTCAACCAGGTGATGATGGGCTGGGTGGCGATCTGGGCAGCCAGCGGAACTGCCAGCGCCTCTGCCGCCCACCGGGGAGCCCACCGCGACAGGGCCGAAACGAATGTGGGGCCGATCAGCACGATGCCAGCGCAGGCAGCCACCGACAACGCAAAGCCAACGGATCTGGCCATCCACGGGTCCAGCCAAATGAGCATCAGGACCGCCACGCTCAGCGTTCTGATACTCCGCTTTCCCACTCCCACTCCGACGGCGGCCAACGCCACGAGGCCCATCGCTGCCGCTCGGTACACGGAGGGCTCTTGGCCACAGATCAGCACGAACGCGACGACACCGCCCACCGCGGCGCCACGGACCCACCAGCCCCTGAGGCCCAGGCCGCGCACAGCAGCCAGGATCACGCCCAACATGAGCGTCAAATTCGCCCCGGAAACCGCCATCAAGTGAGTGAGCGCCGTCACCCGAAACTGCTCCTCCATGGCACGGTCCACCGCCGAGGTGTCCCCCACCACAAGAGAAGGCACCAGCGCGGCCTGCCGCGGCGGCGAATGAGCCACGGCATCCCTCAGCCCCTGCCTCATCGCGTTGACGCCCCGGTCAACGATGTTCGGCCCAGCCACTTCCGCACGGATCTCGCGCAGGCTGAGCACAGCTGCGGAATCTTCCGTGGGTTCTGGTGCGCCCAACCGGGCCCGCACCTCGTACGTTGCTCCCGCCGTCAATCCCAACAGCTGCTCCCCTGCAGGCCCGCTGCCCAGCACCACCGCCGGCACCCGTGCCTGAACTCTCTCCCCTCGCGCATCCACCCACACCAAGCGGGCACGAGCCACCACCACCCGCTCACGGGGCTGCGGCTCGGCAAGCAGCGTCAGCCGCACCGTCGCCATCGCACGCTCCGATGCCAACTCCGCGATCGGCGACGAGTGCCGCTGCCAACTCTGCAAAGCCGACATGAGCAGTGTCACCGTGAAAACGGCCAGAAGCATCGCCACCCAGAGGCGGCGGCTGCGCACCGCCACGATGACGAGGAGCGTCAGGCCAGTGAAGATGGCGAATATGGCATCCGACGGCGGGCGCCACCCAGAAGAACCGATCCAGGCCGCGCCCCACGTCGCGATGGCAAACGGAACCAGGCGCCAATCGTGGCTCACACTGTGACGAGGGGCTGAAGTTTCTGAAATGTCTTCGGTCCGATCCCGCTGATCTCCTGGAGCTCCTCCACGGAGGTGAACTTGCCGTTGGTGGAGCGCCACTCCAGGATGGCCTGAGCCATGACGGGCCCAACGCCCGGCAGCGACTCCAGCTCCGCCTGCCCGGCGGTATTCAGATTGACCAGACCACCGGCGCCACCACCGCCGGTTGGACCAGCTGGCTGGGCACCCACCACCTCACCCTGCGGCTCCGCCGTGGTGCCGATGATGATCTGCATGCCGTCGGTGACAGGCGCTGCCAGATTGAGTTGAGCGGGATCTGCATCACCGGCAAACCCGCCGGCAGCCAGGATCGCGTCCTGCACGATGGTGCCCTCAGGCAGCGTGACGACGCCAGGCTCGCTCACCGCACCCGCCACATGCACGCGCAGCATCACAACCGGGGGCGGCTCTGTGGGCTCTGGCGCGGACGAGCTGACCGTCACAGGCTCCAGTGGCACCGCCGTCGCGGAGCTACGGGTCAGCGCTGCGACGGCAACACCCACCCCGCAGAGCAGGAGAACCGCAACGACG
>JAUNUF010000204.1 GCA_030538315.1 Propionibacteriaceae bacterium | reverse complement strand
GCGCCCAGCACGACGACGGTCGCCGCGATCCCGAACATCTGCACCGCCGTCAACGCCAGCGAATCCATCTCCCGCGACCACCGGTCCAGCAACACGATGTGCAGCGCGTACAGCGCCGCGCCGAGCAGGGTGAGCAACTCGCCGGGGCCGACGCTGCCCGCGCCCGTCAGGCTCAACACCCCCAAGCCGGCGATGGCGACGACGACCGCCAGCCACGTCCAGCCGCTCAACTTCGTCCGGAACGCCGCCCACACGATGAGCGGCACGATCACCACGTAGGTGCCCGTGATGAACCCCGATACCGAGGCTGCCGTGTGCTGCAGGCCGATGGTCTGCGCCACCTGCGCCAGCCCGAACACCAAGCCGAGTGCCAGCCCGATCACCCATTGACGACGGCTGAGCCCCCGCAGTCGACGCCAGAACACCGCGGCCGTGATGGCGGCGGCGATGGTGAAGCGGAAGGCGAGGAAGTCGACGGCGTCGATCCGGCCGACTGCGTCCTTGATGATGAAGAACGTCGAGCCCCAGATCGCCGTGATGGCGAGGATGGCGAAGGTCGCCAGCGTTGAGCGCTGCACGTCGCCTCCTATCCCGGGTCGCCCACGCGAGGCTAACGCCCGCCCTCGAGCCGGGGCAAACGTGAAGGTCATCCGCGGATTACTACGTAGAGGCGCGGGGAGGCACATATATGCCTTCCCGACGCTCTACATAGCGAACCGCGGATGCGTAGGCTGGGCCGATGCGGATGAGCGCAACGGCCGACACCCAGTGGCCCGACGACGCCTTGGTCGCCGACGCCTGGGTGAAGGCGCTCGCAGAGGACCCGCTGCCCATCGGCCAGGACCTCGGCCACGGCGACCGAGTCGAACTGGTCCGCGGCATCCACGGCCAACCCGGCGCCCGCTACGAGTTCCGTTCCCAGCGACTGACCCGCGCCACCGTCACCGGCGAACTGTCCCGGTCGGGGAGCGGGCTGCGGCTCGACGTCACCCTCGCGGGAGTGCAGCGACGTTCGGGCATCACGGGCACGCTCCGGGTGGAGGGCGCCCGGTTCCCGGAGCGACTGACCACCTCCGGACGGATCGGCCCCCTCCGCTGGACGGCCGAGGGATCGTGGCAACAGAGACGAGCCGAGGGGTCGGCCAGCCTGCCGTGGGTGCAGGGCTCGGCCTCCGGTCGGGTCACGCGGCGCGGCTCCACCGACACGCTCAGCGCCAACGCGGCGTTCAGCGGACGCGGGCTGACCCGTGCCCTGTCGGGCCTCGTCGCACTGTTCGGCGGCCTGAGTATCCGCGAAGGATTCACCGACGGAGTGCGGGAAGCGGCGGAGGATCTGGCGAGCTTCGCCCGCGGCGAGGACATGGGTCGTGGCTCCGAACTGGAGCTGGCGCGGCTCGATGCCCACGCCCTCGCCATCCGCGTGGCGGTGGCGTCGGCGAAGGAGCAGCACCGCGCCCTGCCGTTCTGGCGGCGCAACCAGAAGCGGTGGCGCCAGATCGTCAAG
>JAUNUF010000203.1 GCA_030538315.1 Propionibacteriaceae bacterium | reverse complement strand
CCATCTCGCCGAGCGAGTCGCGCTCGATCCGAGCCATGCCCATCACCTTTTCTAGTCCCAATTCAAAGCACCACCGTATCGCTCGGACGTCTGATATCTTGCGCGACGTCCAGTAGTGCGCCCACACATTGCGGCGCTAGTGTCAAAGATGTGGACATCGAATTGATCGCTTGGGTGCTGCTGCGCGACGCGGACGGACGCGTACTGCTCGCGCGCCGGAGCGGGACGTCGATCGCCGACGGGCTGTGGAACCTACCCGGCGGACACATCGAGGACGGCGAGCGCGCCGCGGTCGCTGCAGCGCGCGAGGCCCGCGAGGAGATCGGTGCCATCCTCGACCCCGCAGCGCTGCGCCACATCGGGCTCCAGCGCTTCGACCTCACCTACTCGTCGGGCCGCGCGACAGGCTTCAACTTCTTCTTCGAAACCGACACATGGGACGGCGACCTGGCGCCGGGCGAGGTGACCTCGGAACTGGGGTGGTTCGACGTCGACGACATCCCGGCCGACTCACTGCCGTGGTTGCAGGGCGCGCTGATCCGGCACTGTGTCGATCGGGTGTGGTACGCCGAAGACGTCGACCCATCACCCGGCCCCTGAGCCCGGCGCCTGCGCCGGGTCGAAGGACCGGCGTTTAGGCCAGCTTCTCCAACAACAGCGCCTCGGCTACGGCGGCCTTACCGAAGTCGCCCAGGTCGAGCGACTCGTCGATGCCATGCATCCGCGACGTCGGGTCGACGACGGCGGTCAACAAGACCAAGCAGCCCGGGTTGCGGGTCATGAACTCCGCGACGATCGGGATGGATCCGCCGACGCCCATCTCCACCGGATCGACGCCGAACGCCTCCTTCAACGCGGAGACGGCGGCGCGGGCGCGGTCGTCGTCGAGGCTGACGCGGCTGCCGGAGCCCCCGCGCTCGGGCTTGACCTCCACCTTCGCACCCCACGGGGCGTGCTTGAGCAGGTGGTCGCGCAGCGCGGCCTCAGCGTTGGCAGGGTCTTCCGTCGGCGCGATCCGCACGCTCACCTTGGCGCGAGCGCTGGCGATCAGCGTGTTGGAAGCGTCCTTGACGGGGGTGGCGTCGATGGCGAGCACCGAGGCGGCCGGGCGGGTCCACATCTGGGCGGCGCGGTGGCCGTCGCCGAACCACTGGACGCCGTCGAGCACGCCCGACTCGGCGCGCAGGGTGTCTTCGTCGTAGTCGATGGCCGGATCCGGGTCGCGGACGAGGCCCTCGATGGCGACGTTGCCCTCGTCATCGTGGAGCGTGGCGAGCAGGCGCGCGACGCCGGTCTCGAGCGTGGAGACCGTGACCACAGCGTCGACGAGGCCGCGCAGACTGGTGGTGAGCGCGGGCTTGCCGACGGCCCAGTTCATCGAGTCGGCGATGACGTAGACGTCGGCGCGGGTCTCCTCCGGGTAGGCGTCGAGGATGGCGTCCATCGACGGGGAGCCCATCTCCTCCTCGCCCTCGATGAAGACCTTGACGCCGACCGGCGGCTTGCCGTCGAA
>JAUNUF010000202.1 GCA_030538315.1 Propionibacteriaceae bacterium | reverse complement strand
CCGGACGCCGTGACGTCGACGCGCGCGATCGTGCTGTTGCCCGCCACCACCCTCGATGACGCCATCGCGCCCATCGAGGTGCTGATCCAGGAAGGCCTGACGGTGGTGAGCCTGCCGGCCGCCGGTGAACTGACGCCGCAGCAGTTGTCGGCCACCTTCGGCCCTCGGCTGACGGTCGGCGTGCACGACCTGGGTGAGCAGGCCCAGGCGCGCTGGGCCGTCGAGCAGCACGTGCCCTTCGCGCTGACTGATGGTCGTCCGGAGGTCGCGGACGTGTTGGCCGAAGCCGGCGTGGCCGCCATCGCCTCTGCGCTGACCCCGACCGAGGTGGCGGCTGTCTGGCGCTCCGGGGTGGCGGGGGTGCAGGTGGTGCCGGCGACCGCGTTCGGCAACAGCTATCCGCCGCAATTGGTCGCACTGGTGCCGCAGGCCGCCCTGATCGCCCGCGGTGCCGAGTCCAGCTACGAGATCAAGGCCTGGCTGAATGCCGGGGCCGCTGCGGTTGCCGTCGGCGAGAAGCTGCTCGGTGACGCCCTGAACGGCGGCGATCTGGCAGCCCTGCGCCTTCGAGCCCGGCCGGTGGCCGAAGCTGCTGCCGCGACGACTGCGTGAACCTAGCGTCCGAAGCCACACTGACAAGGGTGTGCACCGCTGCCGATGTCTGGCGACAGATTTCTTGGCAAGGCGTTTGTAAACGCCTGAGAAAATCTTTAGACTGCTCTCAGGATTCTAATGAACTTTGGGGGACACGTGGTCGCACGCCGAGCATTGCTCGAGACCGAACCGGCCATTGACGACCCCAGTTTGATCGCCTTCCAGCGTTCCAGCGCCCGTCGCGGGCTGGTCGAGGAGCCCTTCGAGGATGCGCTGGTCAGCGTGGATTCGGCCCCCGCACGCCGCGCCATTTCGATGCCGGTCAGCTTCGAGCCGGACGAACCGCTCACCTCGACCCGCCGGCTGCCCAAGATCGTCGATGCCAAGCCGCTGACTGTGCGCCGCTCGCTGCGGCTGCGTCGGGGCCTGTTGAGCGTTGCCGCAGCGGTCACCGCCAGCGCCGTGTTGGTCGTCCCGAACGCCATGAGCACCACCAGCGCCCAGCCCGCCCCCGCCGCCGTCACGTCGGTGCAGGAGCGCGTCGAGCAGCCGACCTCGCGGGACGCCGTTCGCGCGCCGCTGGCCGAGCCCGTCACCCTGGCCGCGGCATCCGCCCGCGCCGTGGCTGCCCGAGTCGCTGAGGAAGAGCGCATCGCCGCCGAGCAGGCCGCAGCCGAGGCCGAGGCTGCCCGGATCGCCGAAGAACAGCGGCTGGCCGAAGAGGCCGCCGCCGAGGCCGCCCGAATCGCGGAGGAAGAGCGCATCGCCGCCGAGCAGGCGGCAGCCGAGGCTGCAGCCGCCCAGGCCGCTGCCGCGCCCGCTCCCGCTGTCGGCGGTGCTCCGGCCATCAACCCCGCACCGGCCGCCGCAGCCGCCCCGCCCGCCGGTGGCTACTGCGCCTACGGCGATGGTTCGGGCCTCGGGCT
>JAUNUF010000201.1:1266-1520 GCA_030538315.1 Propionibacteriaceae bacterium | reverse complement strand
CCGCGGCACCGTCCCCTACCGCTTCGTCTTCACATGCGTCGTCTACCTCGGCGCCGTCACCTCGCTGGAGACCGTGTGGGCGTTCGCCTCCGCGCTCAACGGCCTGATGGCCCTGCCGAACCTCATCGGCCTGGTCATCCTGTCGGGCCTCATCGCCCGCGAAACGAAGGCCTACCTTGACTTCGACCCGCAGCTGCGGGCATCGGCCAAGGAAGTCGCCGAATGGGAGCGCAACCTCTCGATGTCGGGGCGGG
>JAUNUF010000201.1:0-1256 GCA_030538315.1 Propionibacteriaceae bacterium | reverse complement strand
CAACCGCACTTCCCGATCAACCGCACGCCGGCGCCGCGGCGGGGTCCTTCAGGGCCTCCACCGCGGCGTCGAGCGTTTTCACGCTGATCAGCTTCATGCCGCCGGTGTCCGCGGTCAGGGCCTCGGAGCAGTTGTCGGCGGGCACCAGGAACATCTCGGCCCCGCCCTCGCGGGCGGCGTGGATCTTGTGGGTGATGCCGCCGATCGGGCCGACCACGCCGACCCCGTCGATGGCTGAGCTTGTCCACCACGGCCAACGACAGCATCAGCCCGGCGGAGGGCCCGCCGACGCCGGAGACGTTGTACTCCACTTCCACGTCGCCCTTCGGCTGCGCGGCCATGCCGATGCCCAGGAACGCGACGTCGTCCTGATCCGGGTGCGCCCCGAGCTCGACGTCGATCCGCTCCTCCTCGCCGCCCCGGACGATGTCCAGGGTGACGCGATCGCCCGGGGCATGCCCCGCGACGGTGCGCTGCAGCGTCTCCGGACGGTCGACCTCGTCGCCGTCGATGGCGCGCAACACGTCGCCCTTCTCCAACCGCCCCTCGGCGGCCCCGCCCTCCGAGATCACCGCAACGGTGACCTCGATGGGCAACCCGAGCTGGCGCAGCGCCGACGCGGTGGCGTTGGCCTCCGAGTCGGAGAACAGCACGGCATTGCGCTCCTTGACGTCGTCCTGGCTCAGCCCCGGGGGGAACACCGCCTCGATGGGCACGACCCGCTGATCCGGGTCCGCCCACATCCCCATCACCTGCGCCAGCGACAGCCGGTGCGCGACGGCGACGGTGGTCATGTTCAGCTCGCCGCCCGACGGATCGGGATCGCCGCCGCTCACCGCGACGGCCTCATTTCCGTCTATCTCGCCGAGGACGTCGAAAAGCGGCCCGGGTCCCTCGGCCGCGAACGGGACCGGCACGGACGGGGACGACAGCACGGCCGCCAACGCCAGAATCGGCGCGGCGCCGACGAGGAGGGTTCTGGTACGGCGATGCACGAACGCCAACCCTACCGGTGGATCGTGTTCGCCCTGCGCGAGCATCGCCGCAAACCCGCGGATCATCGGTGACTCGGGCCCCCGCGCGCCGGTACGGTTGTGGGCATGAGTGGACAGGGATTCGGATTCTCGCCCGACGACGATGACGAGCGCGACAAGGACCGCGACAACGGCCAGGGCGGCTCGGGGGGTCAGGGTGGCCAGGGCGGCCAGAACCCCTTCGGCGACTTCGGCTTCTTCGGGTTCCCGATGGGCGGCTTC
>JAUNUF010000082.1 GCA_030538315.1 Propionibacteriaceae bacterium | reverse complement strand
GGTACCGGCGGCCTTCCGGCCATGCCGCGCCCCGGTGGCACCGGCGGCCTTCCCGGCATGCCCCGGCCCAACCCCGCGATGATGCCCAAGCAGGCCAATCCCACGCTCGGCCGCACCGGCCGTGGCGGTGGCCGTGCTGGTGCTCCCGGCCGCGGTGGCCGTCCTGGTGCCGGTGGCGCCGGGCGTCCCGGTGCCGGCGGCGGAGCGGGCGCGCCCGCTTTCGGGCAGGGCCCCATGGGCGGCGGTGGCCCCGGTCGCGGTGGCGGCCCCGGCCGTGGCCGTGGTGGCACCCAGGGTGCGTTCGGCCGTGGCGGAAGTGCTGGCCGTCGTCGCAAGTCCAGGAAGCAGCGCAAGCAAGAGTTCGATCAGATGGAAGCACCCGCCATTGGCGGTGTGCGCATCCGGAAGGGCGAGGGCCAGACCGTACGCCTGCGCCGTGGCGCCTCGCTGACGGATCTCGCCGAGAAGATTGGCGTCGACGCAGCTTCGCTCGTGCAGGTGTTGTTCCACCTGGGCGAGATGGTGACCGCAACCCAGTCCGTCGCTGATGACACCCTCGAGGTGCTTGGCGCGGAGCTCGACTACAACATCGAGGTCGTCTCGCCTGAGGACGAGGACCGCGAGCTGTTGGAGAGCTTCGATCTGGAATTCGGCGAAGACCTCGGCGACGAGGACGATCTGGCGGCTCGCCCGCCCGTCGTCACCGTCATGGGTCACGTCGACCACGGCAAGACCCGCCTGCTCGACTCGCTGCGTCACGCCAACGTCGTGGCCGGCGAGGCAGGCGGCATCACCCAGGCCATCGGTGCCTACCAGGTGGAGACCGAGGTCGACGACGAGCTGCGCAAGATCACGTTCATCGACACCCCCGGTCACGAGGCGTTCACCGCCATGCGTGCCCGTGGTGCCAAGTCCACGGACATCGCGGTGCTCGTGGTGGCAGCTGATGACGGCGTGATGCCGCAAACCATCGAGGCGCTCAACCACGCCCAGGCGGCGGATGTGCCCATCGTGGTGGCGGTCAACAAGATCGACAAGGAAACCGCTGATCCCACCCGTGTGCGTGGCCAGCTCTCCGAGTTCGGTCTGGTGCCTGAGGAGTACGGCGGCGACACCCAGTTCGTCGACGTGTCCGCGGCCACCCGTCAGGGCCTCGACGAGCTGCTCGAATCCATCGTGCTCACCGCTGACGCGGCGCTCGACCTGCGCGCCAACCCAGACATGCCCGCCCAGGGCGTCGCGATCGAAGCGCACCTCGACAAGGGCCGTGGCCCCGTTGCCACTGTCCTCGTGCACCGCGGTACCCTCCGCATCGGTGACTCCATCGTTGCCGGCTCCGCCTATGGCCGCGTTCGCGCACTGATCAACGATCAGGGCGAGACCGTGGAGGAGGCTCCGCCGTCGATGCCCGTGCAGGTGCTCGGCCTCACGTCGGTCCCCGGCGCCGGCGACAACTTCCTCGTTGTCGACGACGACCGCATGGCCCGTCAGATCGCCGACAAGCGCGAGGCCCGCATGCGTGCCGCTCAGCAGGCCAAGTCCAGCCGTCGCAAGACGCTCGATCAGCTGTTCGAGCAGCTCGAGAAGGGCGAGACGCAGGAACTGCTGCTCATCCTCAAGGGCGACGGCGCTGGTTCGGTGGAAGCCCTCGAAGATGCCCTCAGCGGCATCGAGGTGGGCGAAGAGGTCTCGCTGCGCGTCATCGACCGCGGCGTGGGTGCCATCACCGAGACCAACGTTTCGCTGGCCGCGGCCTCCAAGGCCGTCATCATCGGCTTCAACGTGCGGCCCACGCGCCACGCCGCCGAGATGGCAGACCGCGAGAACGTCGACATCCGCTTCTACTCGGTCATCTACTCCGCGATCGATGAGATTGAGGCCGCCCTCAAGGGCATGCTCAAGCCCATCTACAAGGAGCAGATCCGTGGCCAGGCGGAAATCCGCGAGGTGTTCCGTTCCTCCAAGTTCGGCAACATCGCCGGTTGTATGGTCCTCGACGGCACCATCCGCCGCAACGCCAAGGCGCGTCTGCTGCGCGAAGGCGTGGTCATCTCGGACACGTCGATCGCGTCGCTGCGCCGTGAGAAGGACGACGCCACCGAGGTCCGCGAGGGCTTCGAGTGTGGTCTGACTCTGAACAACTACAACGACATCAAGGTGGGCGACATCGTCGAGACCTACGAGATGGTTGAAGTGGAGCGTGACTGATGGTTGGACCTCGCAACGCCAAGCTGGCGGATCAGATCAAGGTCATCCTGGCCTCGACGATCGACCGGCGCGTCAAGGACCCCCGTCTGGGCTTCGTCACGATCACGGAGGTGCGGCTGACCGGTGACAACCGGGAGGCCACCGCCTTCTACACCGTGCTCGGTGACGACGAGGCTCGCGCGGGTTCTGCCGCGGCCCTCGAATCGGCCAAGGGCATGCTGCGCTCCACCGTGGGCCAGCAGTTGGGCATGAAGTTCACGCCCACCCTGGAGTTCGTGCTCGATGCCACGCCGGAATCGGCGCGGCACATCGAGGATCTCCTGGCCCAGGTCCAGGCCCGCGATGCCGCTGCGGCTGCCGCTGCCGCCGGGAAGGAGTTCGCCGGCGAGGCGGATCCCTACCGGAAGCCGCGTGAAGCTGACGAAGAAGAGTGAGTAACGCACAGCCGGCTCCCACCTCGGGGCTGGTGATCGTCGACAAGCCGTCGGGGGTCACCTCGCACCAGGTGGTGGGCCGGCTGCGCCGTCTCCTGGGTACCCGCAAGATCGGCCACGCCGGCACGCTGGACCCCATGGCCACAGGCGTCCTCATCCTGGGCGTCAACCGCGCCACCCGCCTGCTCGGCCATCTGGCACTGCACGACAAGCGCTATCTGGCCACCGTGCGCCTCGGCCAGTCATCCCACACCGATGATGCCGACGGCGAGGTCGTCGCCGTGGCAGACGCTTCCGGTATCACTGCAGAGGAGTTGGAAGCCGCGGTGGCACCCCTGCGGGGCGTCATCATGCAGCGTCCCAGCTCCGTGTCCGCCATCAAGGTGGACGGCAAGCGATCCTACGCCCGTGTCCGGGCCGGTGAAGAGGTCGAACTGCCCGCGCGCCAAGTCACGGTGTCCGAACTGAAGGTGCTGGACGCACGTCCCGTCGGCTCATGCCTCGACGTCGACATCGACGTGGAGTGCTCCTCAGGTACCTATGTCCGCGCGATCGCCCGCGACATGGGAGAGGCCCTCGGTGTGGGCGGGCACCTCACAGCCCTGCGTCGCACCCGCATCGGCGGCTACGCGCTCGACGACGCCGTCACGCTGGGTGATGACGCCCCACAACTCATGCCCATGGCCCAGGCTGCACGCCTGAGCTTTCCCGTGCTGGAGCTCACCGAGGACGAGGCGCGGGACGTGAGCTTCGGCCGCCCGTTGAGCCGGCCAGTTCCAGGCGACATCACCGGGGTCCTGGCCCCCAGCGGTGAACTGCTGGCCCTGTATCAACCAGACGGAGACGGAGCCAAGCCGGTTGCGGTGTTGGTGTGAGCGTGCCAGATTTACCCAATGTGGAGGTACCCATGACTGAGTCTGTGGTTGTGATCGGCAACTTCGACGGCGTGCACACCGGGCACCAGAAGGTGCTGGCCGAGGCCGTCCGAGATACTGAGCACCCCCTGATCGTGGTCACGTTCTGGCCGCACCCTGTGACAGTGCTGCGCCCGGACAAGGCGCCCAAGCTGCTGAGCAGCCTCCGGACCCGGATCGATCTTCTCAAGCAGGCGGGTGCCCACGAGGTGCGCGTCATCCGCTTCACCGAGGAGGTTGCCTCGATGGCACCCGAAGAGTTCGTGGAGCGCTTCCTCGCCCCGCTGAACCCGGTGCGCGTCGTGGTGGGGGAAAACTTTCGTTTCGGTCACCGCGCTGCGGGCGATGTCCGGTTGCTGGCCAAGCTGGGGGAGGGCCGCTTTGAGGTGCGCCCCCTGCCGCTGGCCATGGTGGAGGACGAGGTGTCCTGTTCCACAGGCATCCGCACGCTCCTCGCGGCGGGCGATGTGGCAACCGCAGCCGAACACCTCGGCCGCCCCTTCCGCTTCCGCGGCGTGGTGGTGGTGGGAGACCAGCGTGGCCGCGAGATGGGTTTCCCCACTGCCAACCTCACCGTGGCCCGCGACATGATGGTGCCCGCAGACGGCGTGTATGCCGGGTGGGTAACCAACCTGGACGAGCCAGGCTCGGCACCCATGCCGGCCGCGATCTCCGTGGGCACCAACCCCACGTTCGACGGGGCAGATCACCGGGTTGAGAGCTACGTTCTGGACCGGACGGATCTCGAGCTGTACGGCTCGGAGATCGCCGTTGACTTCGTGGACAGGCTACGGGGCCAAGTGCGCTTCGACGGAGTGGAAGCGCTCATCGCCCAGATGGGTGCGGACGTCGAGGCGGCGCGGCGGGTGCTGAATCAGGCCCGCCACATGGCCACGGAGGCCCGCAGCAGCGTCTCGTAGTGATCCTGCTCGCTGGGGAAGGCGCCGCTGAGCGGCAACGCATGGCACAGAATGCCGTCCAACTCCAGCGAGACATAGCCGTGCACCGAGGCCCACAACTGGCTCACGATGATGGCTGGGGGTGCATCCTTGAGGAGGCCGCCCTTGATGCAGCGTGTCACGCACTCCAGCAGCGGTTCCACCGTCGAGCGGGTGCGCTCTCGGATGGCCTCAGGGGTGTCGTTGGGTCGCTTGCCAAACATCATCGGATACATCTGTGGGTTTTCCAGCGCCCATCTGCGGTACAGGATGCCCATCTCGAGCAGGTCCGCCAACGGGGATGCGGTGGGCTCCACCGTCGTGGCCAATGCGAAACTGTTGATCGCGCGCGCGTAGACAGCGTCCAGCAGCGCGTCGCGCGAACCGTACAGCGAGTAGATCGCGGAAGTGGACGTACCCGCCGCTTGCGTGAGTCGTCGAAGGCTCAGCGCCGCAGGGCCCTCCGTCCCGACGATCCGCGTGGCCTCATCCAGTAGAGCCTCCGCGAGTGCCTCATCATGGACCCTTGGTCTTGCCATCTTCCCCAACCCCTTTCGATCGACCCCCCGGGTGGATACAGAACTGTATCCAGATGGTCTGTTCAAGTAAAGATACTTCTCAGATGCACATTGAGCAACGACTGACCGGGGTGTTTCTCCGAACCCCCGGCGAGATCAGCGTGCAGTGAGGGATTTCATATAGATGGCGTAGTGGCTGCTGGCTTGCTGGCCGTCCTCCACCTGCTCCACCTCGGGGTCATCCACGAACAGATGCTCGCCGGTGGGGTGGTACTCGAGAGATACGTACAGCGGCACGGCCTTCTCGTTGTTGGGGTCCACAGCCAGGTAGACGGACTCGTGTCCGGCCTGACGCGCTTCCTCTTCCAGCCATTCGCTGAGAGCGCGGCCGGCGCCCTTGCGGCGGGCATGCGGGTAGACCCACATGTTGCGCAACTCTGGTTTGAGGTCCTCCGACGCGTAGTCAAGAACCGTGGTCCCCAGCAGGGTGTCGTCCTCCACCGCGACGGCGAAGATCAGGTCTCCGGCCTCTTGGGCCTTGAAGTGTGCGTCCACCAAATTCAGATCCGGCCGGGCCTGGTTGGCGCGGAGGTACTCCAAGTCTGCTTCTTCGACGCGGCGTACTGTGATGGCCATCATGGCTCCCTTGGCTAGATCCCGGCTTACCCCTAGCCTAGCGCGAATCCGCCCAGTCAAAAGGGGGTTGGGAGGCCCGGCAATTAGGGGGTACGGATTCGCTGGTGCTAAGGTTGCTCGGTTGCCGTTTGATCGGCCACGGCCTCGTAAGAGCCCCGACAGCACCCGCAGCTGGGGCGCCGTGCAGCGAACCGGAAGGAGTCCCGAAATGGACGCTGAAACGAAGAAGAAGATCATCGAAGAGTACGCGACCACGCCTGGCGACACCGGTTCGCCCGACGTGCAGATCGCTCTGCTGACCAAGCGGATCGCTCACCTCACCGAGCACCTGAAGCAGCACAAGGGTGACCACCACAGCCGTCGTGGCCTCATGCTGCTGGTCGGCCAGCGCCGCCGTCTGCTCAACTACGTCGCCAAACAGGACGTCGAGCACTACCGCGCTCTGATCGCCCGCCTCGGCCTGCGTCGCTGACTTTTCACCACTTTCACCCGAACGGGGAGGCTGCCATCCATGGCAACCTCCCCGTTCGCTCTTGATTGACCTGGCTAGTGCCGGGCGCTCAACCCCAACGTGATGTTCGACGGGTGGCCGAAGCGGTGGGTGGTGACGGAGACCGCCTGTTCCCGCACGTATGGCAGGAATGCGGCCCGGCCCGGCAGTGATCCGCCGCTGAAGACGGTGACGTCGATGGACCCGCCCACCGCGGCCAGCAGATCCCGGCTGCCCAGGTGCCGCACACGGCCCAACGTGGAGGCGTCGAACTGGTGGTCCGGTGTCACGGCGACGGCGCACCCGGCGTCGCGCAGCGCTCTGGCGAACCGCGGCCGCGGCGCCGTACGGAATGAGAACCGTGGGTGGGCGCCCACGAGCAGGGCCGCAACCGCCTCGTGCCGCACCTGTTCCTCTGAGGCGTCCTCCACCCGCACCGTCACTTCGGCGGGCAGGTAACGCAGCTGGTTGAGTTCCGCGCCCAGGCCCGACGGATCATGGCCCGCGCGGAACTCCGCGGCGTCAGCCTCGGTGGGCAGAGGCACGGTCTCTGCGGTGGCCTGCAAGGTGCCGAAGCCCAACAGGTAGTTGGGGCCGCCTGCCTTGCTGCCGGGGCCAACTGCCGAACGCTTCCAACCGCCGAATGGCTGGCGGCGCACGATGGCGCCGGTGATGGAGCGGTTCACGTACACGTTGCCGGCCTGGATGTGATCCAACCAGTGGTTGATCTCGTCCTCGTCGAGGCTGTGCAGCCCCGCGGTGAGGCCGTACTGCCAAGCGAGCGCCTCGTCAAGGGTTCGCGCAGACATCAGCCCCAACACCGGGCCGAAGTACTCCACCTGGTGGTACTCGCTGCCCGGCAGCACGCCGTCGCGGATGCCGGGGCACCACAACCGCTCATCGAGCTTCTTGGGCTCCAGCAGCCAGCGCTGCCCGGGCTCCAGCTCCGTCAGACCCCGCTTCAGCTTTTCTCCTGGGGGCTCCGTGAGGGGGCCCATCTGAGCGGCGGGCGCGGTGGGCCACGCCACGCGCAACGAGCTGACCGCATCCAGCAACTGGTTGCGGAAGCGCTCCGAATGCGCCACCGAGCCCACGAGGATGGCGAGGGATGCGGCTGAGCACTTCTGGCCCGCGTGCCCAAAGGCAGACGCGGCGAGATCTGCGGCCGCGAGGTCCAGATCCGCCGACGGTGTGATGACCAAGGCGTTCTTGCCGGACGTCTCCGCCAGGAGAGGCAGCGAGGGGCGCCACGTTCGGAAGAGCTGGGCGGTCTCGGCTGCGCCAGTCAGTACGACGAGCTCCACGCGAGGGTCGGTGACAAGTTGCTGACCGAGCGGCCCGTCATCCAGCACCACGAACCGCATCACGTCCTCCGGGATACCTGCGCGCCGGCAGGCTTCAGCCAGCAGCGCAGCCGTCCGTCGGGCCGGGGGAGCTGGCTTGAGCACGACAGCGGAGCCAGCCGCCAGCGCTGCCGCCACGCCGCCCAGCGGGATGGCAATGGGGAAGTTCCAGGGCGGCGTGACCAGCGTGAGCCGCGGTGGCGCGTGCTCCACTCCTGGGAGTTCCTCGACGGCCAACGTGGCGTAGTAGTGGGCGAAATCCACCGCCTCGGAGACCTCCACGTCTGCCTGATCGATCAGCTTGCCCACCTCGTCACCCGCCACCGTGATGAGATCCGCCCGCATGTCCTCCAGGACGCGGGCCAGACGGTGGAGCGTCTCCGCGCGCTCAGCGGCGGGGACGCGCGCCCAAGCCGCACCCGCCGTCGTTCCCGCTTCGATCACGTTCGCGACCTCATCGGCGGTGGTCAGGGTGGCCTGCGCCACGAGATCGGCGCCCAACCCAGGTTCCGGAAGGCGCCGCTGGATCTGGGCGGCCCATCGCTGGTTGCCGATCAGTGCGGGGTTGGTGTCCTGCGCGTTGGCGAAGTTCGGTGCGGGGGAGTGACGCTCCTGGGTGGCCCAGCCCTCGGCCAGGGTGTCTGTCAGGTGCTCCTGAGCTTCCCGGAAGCGAGCCTCCTCCTGGGCTAGGAAGTTCGCGTCGTGCCCCAGGCTGACGGCGCCTGACATGAAGTTCTCCGGTGCGGCGTTCTCCTCGAGCCGGCGCACCAGGTAGGCGATGGCCGCGTCGTACTCTGCGCGGGGCACCACGGGAACGTAGAGGCGCAGGCCGCCCACCTCGCGCATGATCACCCGCTGCAGCGGCACGGCCATGCCGGAGAGCATCTCGATGTCCAAGGCAGCGGTGACACCACGCTCCTTGGCGATCTCCCACGCGGCAGCCAACGAGAACACGTTGTGGCTGGCGGCACCAGTGAGGAGATGGCCCGCACGATCGGGGTGCAGGCAGTAGTTGAGGGCACGCAGATAGCTGGCGTCCGTCTCAGCCTTCGAGGCGAAGACCGGATTCTCCCAGCCCTTCAGCTCCGCCAGCACCCGCTCCATGGCCAGATTGGCGCCCTTCACCAGGCGCACCTTCACGGGCGACCCACCGTCGGCGACACGCTCGGCCGCGGCCTCGTTGACGGCCTCAAGCAGCAGGTGGGATTCCTTCAGGTAGGTCTGCACGGCGATGCCGGTGCGCACCTCCTGCAGCTCCGGATCCGCCAACAGACGCCGGTAGACGTCCAGGGTGACGTGCAGATCCCGGTACTCCTCCATGTCGAGGTTCACGAAGGTGTCGTTGCGTTGCGCCAGCAGGAACAGGGGGCGTAGCCGCTCCAGCGCCTCTGCGACGGTGGCCTCATGCGCGAACGGGGCGTGCGGCCCCATGACGGAGGACACCTTGATGGAGACGTAATCCACATCGTCGCGCTCCACCAGTTCCATGGTGCGGCGCAGCCGCGAGCGGGCGTGACGTTCCCCGAGCACGGCCTCGCCCAGCAGGTTCACGTTGAGGGAGGCGCCGTCGCGGCGCAGACGAGCAAGCGCTGGCCCCAGGGAGGTGCCGAAATCCACCACAAGGTCGCCCACGACGGCGGCGAAGGCACGGCGAACCAGCCCCAGCGCGGGGCGGGAGAAGGGGGTGACCGCCTTCATGCCCAGCCTCAGTGGGGCCGGCAGGAAGCCCGCGGGGCGCTGCGAGAGTTCCGCCAGGTTGCGGGCGGCCACGCCCTTGTCTTCCGGCCTGAGCACGCCGTCGACGAAATCCAGGGTGAAGCGCAAGCCGCCCGGATCCTTCAGCGCGTCGCCCAGCAGGACGGCCGCCCGGGGCTCGGGGTGATTCTTCGCCTCGTCTGCCCACCGGTGGGCGGTGGCGATGGCTGCTTCCAGGGCCGGTTGTGGCAAGGGGTGGGACATGAACTCATTGTTCCGCACCCGTGGAAAGTGCGCGGGTGTGGGGCGAGGAATCTGCCTTTGTGGGTGTTGGCGGGTAAAGTGAGGGTCACAAGTTCATAACAAGCAAGTTCGTTGCCGCCCAGCCAGGTGTCAGTCTGGTCCTCGGTAGTGGTTTTCGGGTGCCCTCAAGGGCCCCCGCGAGCCTCGATCGAAGACCGGCAGATGCGGTGGGTAAGAGTCCTGCATGGGCAGGGCGTGCAACCACACCGAAAGGAGCCTGTCCGTGGAAGGACAAGGCGTGAAGTTCGCCGAGGCCGTTATCGACAACGGCAAGTTCGGCAAGCACACCGTACGTTTCGAGGCGGGCCAGCTGGCCCAGCAGGCCGATGGCTCTGCAGCCGTCTACCTCAACGGCGACACCATGTTGCTGTCGGCAACCACTGCGCAGAAGACCCCGCGCGATGCCATCGATTTCTTCCCCCTGACCGTCGACGTCGAAGAGCGCATGTACGCCGCGGGCCGCATCCCCGGCTCGTTCTTCCGTCGCGAAGGTCGTCCCGGCGAAGGCGCCATCCTGGCCTGCCGCCTGATCGACCGCCCGCTTCGCCCTGCCTTCGTCAAGGGCCTGCGCAACGAGGTCCAGGTCGTCGTGACCGTCCTCGCCCTGAACCCTGATGTGATGTACGACGTGGTGGCCATCAACGCCGCCTCGATGTCCACCCAGATCGCCGGCCTGCCCTTCTCGGGCCCCATCGGCGGCGTGCGCGTCGCCCTCATGGACGACCAGTGGGTGGCTTTCCCCACCGTCGAGCAGGTCAACAAGTCCGCCTTCCAGATGGTTGTCGCTGGCCGCGTGCTGGCCGACGGCGACGTCGCCATCATGATGGTTGAGGCCGGTGGCACCGACGCGACGTGGGAACTCGTCCGCGCCGGCAAGACCGCCCCGAACGAAGAGATCGTGGGCGAAGGCCTCGAGGCCGCCAAGCCCTTCATCAAGGCCCTGTGTGACGCCCAGTCTGAGCTGGCCGCGCAGATGCCCAAGGAAACCTACGATTTCCCGGTCTTCCGCGACTACCAGGACGACGTGTACGCCGCCGTCGAAGAGCTCGCCAAGGATCGCGTGGCCGAGGCCATGAAGATCGCCGGCAAGCAGGAGCGCGACGACGCCACCCACGCCATCCGTCAGGATGTCCAGGAGCAGCTCGCTGAGCGCTTCGAGGATCGGATGAACGAGGTTTCCGCCTCGCTCAAGGCCCTCACCAAGAACATCGTGCGCCACCGCACCCTCACCGAGGGCATCCGCATCGACGGCCGTGGCACCAGCGACATCCGTGAACTGTCCGCCGAGGTCGCGGTCATCCCGCGCGTCCACGGTTCGGCACTGTTCCAGCGCGGCGAGACCCAGATCCTGGGCGTCTCCACGCTGAACATGCTCGAGATGGAGCAGAAGATCGACACGCTCTCGCCGGAGACGACGAAGCGTTACATGCACAACTACAACTTCCCGCCCTACTCCACCGGTGAGACGGGCCGCGTCGGTTCGCCGAAGCGTCGTGAGGTTGGCCACGGTGCGCTCGCCGAGCGTGCGCTCATCCCCGTGCTGCCCACCCGCGAGGAGTTCCCCTACGCCATCCGTCAGGTCTCCGAGGCCCTCGGCTCCAACGGCTCCACGTCGATGGGTTCCGTTTGCGCCTCCACCCTGTCGCTGCTGAACGCCGGTGTGCCGCTCAAGGCCGCCGTCGCTGGCATCGCCATGGGCCTGATGAGCGAGGACGTGGACGGTGAGACCAAGTACGTCGCGCTGACCGACATCCTGGGTGCGGAGGACGCGCTGGGCGACATGGATTTCAAGGTCGCGGGCACCCGTGACTTCCTGACCGCCCTGCAGCTGGACACCAAGCTCGACGGCATCCCCGCCGTG
>JAUNUF010000006.1 GCA_030538315.1 Propionibacteriaceae bacterium | reverse complement strand
GTCGGCCCCTCACGGGGCGGACGGCGGCCTGCTCATGTCATGGTCTGCGCCGTCGAGCTGCTGCACGATGTGATCGAGCAACGGCCCCGCCACCGTCATGGTGTCGCGCACCCCGCCCCGCGAGCCGGGGGCGTTGAGGATGAACGCCCGCGGCGCGTCGTCAGGGATGAGCACGCCCGCGACCCCGCGGCTCAACAAGGCCAACGGCTGCTTTTCCGCACCGAAGCGGCGGATCTCCTCCATCAGGCCGGGCACCTCGTAGGCGATGAGTTCCCGGGTGGCCTCGACGGTGACGTCCTTCGGGTTCACGCCCGTGCCGCCCGTGGTGATCACGACGCGCGCGCCGTCGCTCACCGCTGCCCGGATGGCCAGGCGGATCTGCTCCGGATCATCTGGAACCGTCACCTTGGACACGACGGTGAACCCAGCGTCCGTGAGCAGCTCCACCGCGATGGGCCCCGAACGATCCTCGTACACGTCAGCGAAGGCGCGATCTGAACATGTGATGACGGCGGCGGCGTAGCTCATGGAGCCAGCCTAGGACATTGCCAAACCCCTTGTATCAATTCCGGATACCGCGCCACATCCGCAGATGCGGTGAGATACGGTCAATCCATGACGCAATTGAGGATCAGTGAGGCTGCGGCGCTCCTGGGGGTCAGCGACGACACCATGCGCCGCTGGGTGGACGCGGGCCGCGTGCCCGCCACGGGTGAGCGGGGGAAGAAGGTCATCGCAGGTGCGGATCTGGCCAAGCTCGCCAAGGACCTTGCAGACGACTCCCTCGAATCGCTTGACGACGGCGTGGGCGTGCGCTCGGCGCGCAACCATCTCACCGGCATCGTGACCCGCGTGGTCTCGGATCGGGTCATGAGTCAAGTGGAGTTGCAGTGCGGTCGCTACCGCATCGTGTCGCTCATCTCCACGGAGGCCGTCCAGGAACTGGAGCTTGAGGTGGGATCGGTTGCCACGGCCGTCATCAAGGCAACCAACGTCACCATCGAGGGTAGGAAAACCAGTGCGTAAACTGTTCACCCTCTCTGCTGCCACGCTGCTCCTCGCCGCATGCGGCCAGACACTCCCTGCTTCCGAGGCACCCGCCGTCGAGCCCGTGGTGTTCGCTGCCGCCTCGCTCAACAAGATCCTCCCGGAGATCGAACCAGCCGCGAACTACTCGTTCGACGGCTCCTCCGGCCTCGTGGATCAGATCGCTGGCGGCGCGCCTGCAGACGTCTTCGCCTCGGCGGACAAGAAGAACATGGACCGCGCCGTCGAGGAGGGCCTGATCGACGGCGAGCCAAAGATGTTCGCCACCAACTATCTGGTGCTGGCGGTGCCCAAGGGCAATCCGGCCGGCGTCACCGGCTTCGACGCGTCGCTCGACGGCGTGAAGCTCGTGGTCTGCGCGGAGGAGGTGCCATGTGGCGCCGCCACGAAGAAGGTGGCCGAAGCCAACGGACTCGCGTTGAAGCCCGTCTCCGAGGAGACCAAGGTGACAGATGTGCTCGGCAAGGTCGCCTCGGGCGAGGCCGACGCAGGCTTGGTCTACGCCACGGATGCCACCAGCTCGAAGGATGTGGACGTGTTCGAGGTGCCCGGCGCCAAGGATGACCCGAACACCTACTGGGTCGCCGTCGTGAAGGGCGCCAAGAACCCTGAGGCGGGCCGGGTCTTCGCAGACAAGTTGGCTGGTGAGTGGGGCGCGCAGCTGCAGGACTTCGGGTTCGGCCCGCCCCGGTGAGCATCCCGAGGTGGGCGTGGGCGCCGTTCGCCCTCGCGGTTGCGCTGTTGGCAGTCCCCATCGCGGGGCTGCTGATCCGTGCGCCGTGGGGACGGTTGCCTGACCTGCTCGCCTCCGAGCGCGCCACGGATGCGCTCACCCTCAGCCTCGCCACCTGCGCAGTCTCCACCGCCCTCGTCCTCATCATTGGAACCCCGACGGCGCTCGTGCTCGCCCGTTCCCGAGGGAGATGGACCCGCTCGGTGCGCACTCTCGTGACGGTGCCCATGGTGCTGCCGCCCGTGGTGGCGGGCCTGGCGCTGCTCACCACGTTGGGTCGAAGAGGTCTGGTGGGGCAACACCTGTCTGCGTGGGGGATCGAGATCGGGTTCACCACCGTCGCCGTGGTGCTGGCGCAAACCTTCGTGGCGCTTCCGTTCCTGGTGGTCTCGTTGGAGGGAGCCATCCGCACTGCGGGCGACGACTACGAGCGTGCGGCGTCCCACCTCGGCGCCAGCCCCACACGCACCTTCTTCACCGTGACCGTGCCGGTCCTTGCCCCCGCCATCGCGGGTGGCACCGCGCTGGCGTTCGCGCGAGCGTTGGGGGAGTTCGGCGCCACCCTGACCTTCGCAGGCTCGCTGCAAGGGGTCACGCGCACGCTGCCGCTCGAGATCTACCTGCTGCGCGAGGGCGACACGGATCTCTCGCTGGCCCTCGCCGTCATCCTGTTGGCAGTGGCAGCGCTGATCGTGGGGCTCTCGAGCCGGTTGAGGAGCGCTCATGAGTGACGCGGTCAGGATCGACGCGGCGGTGGCTGGGCGCGGGCTCGACTTCGCCGTCGGCATCCCGGAGGGGCGCACGACGGCGGTGGTGGGGCCGAACGGCGCTGGCAAGTCCAGCCTCATCCAGCTCATCGCTGGCGGGCTGCTGCCTGATCGCGGCACCGTGGCGCTGCACGGCCTCGAACTGTCCGGGCCGGGGCGCGCAGTGCCGGTCCACAAGCGCCAATTCGGCTATCTGGAGCAGCGCGCCCTGCTGTTTCCCCACCTCACCGTGCTGGACAACGTGGCGTTCGGCCCCCGCTCCCGTGGGGTCTCGAAGGCGGCGGCGCGGGCAAGGGCCGAGGAGGAGTTGGCGGCAGTTGGGGCGGGTGATCTGGCCAGCCGCCGTCCTTCCCAGCTCTCCGGCGGGCAGGGGCAACGAGTGGCGCTGGCGCGGGCGCTTGCCATCGACCCTGAAGTGGTGCTCCTCGACGAGCCCTTCGCCGCGCTGGACTCCACCGTCACGCCGGAGTTGCGCCGCTTGCTGCGCACTCGTTTGCGGGGCGTCACGACGGTGCTGGTCACCCACGACTTCCTCGACGTGGTCTCCCTGGCTGATCACGTCGTCGAGGTGGGCGGCGGTGCGGTGTTGGGCCAGGGCTCCGTGGACAGCATGGCGCAGCGCCCCACCACCGAGTTCTTGGCCGGCTTCGTGGGCCTCAACCTCTTGCGCGGCACCTCCCGTGCTGGCGGAGAGTTGGTGCTGGGTGAGGGGGTCTCGGTGGCAGGTCTGTCTGATGCGCCACTGGCCGACGGCGAGGCCAGGGCCGTCTTCCCACCCACCGCGGTCTCCCTCTTCCGGGCCGCGCCGCATGGCAGCCCGCGCAACGAGTTGCCCGCCGTCGTGGAACTGGTCGAGGACCGGTGGCCGGTGCAGCGGGTGACGTTGAGCGTGGCGGGGCAGCGCTTGGCGGCGGATCTCACGCCTGCTGCCGTGCGCGAGCTCGCGTTGGCGCCGGGAGACAGGGTGGTGGCTGTCCTCAAGGCCACGCAGGTCGCCTTGCACCAAGGTTGAGCCGCGTCAAGACCATGTGATCGGTAGACCCCGGTGACGGATACGGTTGTTCGCCTACGTCTAGAACGCAGAAGGCCCGGGGCGGTGGTTCACACCACGGCCCCGGGCCTTCTTGTTGCATCAATCGGGAATGAGGCCCGGCGCCCACATGGGCTGCGCCGTCGGGTCCAACTCCAGGAACACCTTCGAGAGATCGTGAGGGTTGTAGGTCACCAGCACGGGGAGGCCGGGGTTGGGGGCCATCATGGGCGGCAGTGTGAGGCGCCCGGAGGTTTGAACGGGTCCCTGTGGGGCCATGAACCCGACAGTCACGTCGAAGACCGGCTTGCCGAAGACCCACGTATTGGTGAACGAGGCGGTCAGCACCTTGCCTGTCGTCTGGTGACCCGCCTGCTTCAGCTGCTGGGCCTCCTGGCCGCGGGCAGCATTGCTGGAGATCCTGCGGGCGGCGAGCACCAACAGCACCACCCCGAGCCCGCCCAGCACGCCGGGCAGCCAGATGGGCGCCCAGTGGGCCACGTCCATCCATAGCGGGCCGGTGCCAGGAACGTAGGCCTCGGGGGACCAGCCGCCGCGGGCGATGAGCATGCCCACGGCGGTGCCGAGCAGGCCGCTTCCCGTGCTGAGGTTGATGCCCACGAACACGTCCTTGGCGCCATGCACGGCACCGAAGGCGACGGTGGCGCCCACCATGACGCCTCCGAACATCATGAGGGAGGTCAGGATGCCCGGATCCGGGCTGTCCCATTCCATGGCATCGGTGAGGGCCATCTCACGGAACACCGAAAGGATGGGTACCAGCCCGGCGCCGAAGACGGCATAGGCAATTGCGGACAGTGTGGCTGCAACATAGGCACCTGCGGAGGGGGTGGCGCCACTGGTCATTTCCTGGTGGTGGGCCGAAGCGATCTTGAGCGCCTGCCCAAGGCTGGGCGGCTGATATCCGTTCATGGGCCCAGCCTGACACGGGCGTACCACTACCGATCACATCACGTCCGAGCGCCGGACATCCACCTCCAGCGCGGTAGAGTGCTGGCGTGCTTGGCAACGATCTGTCTGATCTCGACGGCCCCAAGGAAGAATGTGGCGTCTTCGGCGTGTTCGCGCCCGAGGAGGACGTTGCGCAGCTGACCTACTTCGGGCTGTTCGCCTTGCAGCACCGCGGGCAGGAATCTGCCGGCATGGCGGTGTCCAACCGCCAGCGCATCATGGTGTTCAAGGACATGGGCCTGGTGAGCCAGGTCTTTGATCAGGCCACCCTCAAATCGCTCCAGGGAGAGTTGGCCATCGGCCACACCCGCTACGCCACCACGGGCGCCAGCATCTGGCAGAACGCCCAACCCACGTTCCGCTCCGCGCACGGCAAAGGCTTGGCGCTGGCCCACAACGGCAACATCACCAACTCGCACGAGCTGGAGCAGTGGCTGGCCGAGCTGGCGCCGTCGGAGCAGCACGAGTCCAAGGATCGCGCCATGGACTCCACCAACGACACCACCCTCATCAGCGCGCTGATGGCCAGCGTGCCGGGCCGCGGCATCGAGGACGTCGCCCAGAAGGTGCTGCCCAGGCTCAAGGGGGCCTTCTGCCTCACGTTCATGACGGAGAACACGCTCTACGCGGCGCGAGACCCGCAAGGTGTACGCCCGCTGGTGCTGGGCCGGTTGTCCAACGGCTGGGTGGTGGCCTCTGAGACGGCGGCGCTCGATCTGGTGGGTGCCAGCTTCATCCGCGAGGTGGATCCCGGCGAGATGCTGGTCATCGACGAGGGCGGCATCCGCTCCCATCACTTCGCTGAGCCCAAGCCCAAGGGCTGCATCTTCGAATACGTCTACGTGGCGCGCCCAGACACCACCATCGCCGGGCAGAGCGTCAACGCCGTGCGCATCCGGGTGGGCGAGCAACTGGCCCGCGAGTGCCCGGCAGATGCTGATCTGGTGATGCCGGTGCCGCAATCCGGCATTCCGTCCGCCGTCGGCTTCGCCCGGGAATCAGGCATCACGTATGGGCAGGGGCTCGTCAAGAACAACTATGTGGGCCGCACGTTCATCGAGCCCAGCCAAACCATCCGTCAGCTGGGCATTCGGCTCAAGCTCAACCCGCTGCGCGAGGAGATCGCCGGCAAGAGGCTCGTCGTCGTGGACGATTCCATCGTGCGCGGCAACACCCAGCGCGCGCTGGTGCGCATGCTGCGCGAGGCTGGCGCCAAGGAGGTCCACGTGCGGATCTCCTCCCCGCCGGTGGAGTGGCCATGCTTCTACGGCATCGATTTCTCCACTCGGGCAGAGCTGATCGCGCCGGGCCTCAGTGTCGACGACATCCGCCGCTCCATCGGAGCGGATTCCCTGGGTTTCGTCTCCCTGGAGGGCCTCACTGCGGCCACGCAGGTGCCCGCAGACAACCTGTGCCGCGCGTGCTTCGACGGCAACTATCCCATCGCCATCCCGCCCGCTCAGGCGGAGCTGCTGCAACTGGAGGAACAGAAGTGACCGAGCAGAAGAGCGCCTACGCCGCGGCCGGCGTGGACATCGAGGCCGGAGACCGCGCCGTCGAACTGATGAAGGCGCACGTGGCCAAGGCCCGCCGCCCCGAGGTGTTGGGCGGGCTGGGCGGCTTCGCCGGGTTCTTCGACGCCTCCGCCTTCAAGAACTACGAGCACCCCGTGCTGGCCACCTCCACCGACGGCGTGGGAACCAAGGTCGCCATCGCGCAGGCCATGGACAAGCACGACACCATCGGCTTCGATCTCATCGGCATGCTCGTTGACGACCTCGTGGTGGCTGGCGCCGAACCGCTGTTCGTCACGGATTACATCGCCTGCGGCAAGGTGGTGCCTGAGCGCATCGCCGCCATCGTGGGCGGCATCGCCGATGCGTGCGTGGCCGCCGGTTGTGCGCTGGTGGGCGGCGAGACCGCCGAGCACCCCGGCCTGCTGGGCCCGGATGAATATGACATCGCAGGCGCCACCACAGGCATCGTCGAGAAGTCCAAGATCCTGGGCGCGCACCTCGTGCGCGCGGGCGACGTGGTGATCGGCATGGCCGCCTCCGGCCTCCACTCGAACGGGTACTCCCTGGTGCGCCACGTGTTGCTCGAGCAGGCCGGCTGGTCGCTGGACAAGCACGTGGATGAGTTGGGCCGCACGCTGGGCGAGGAACTCCTTGAGCCCACGAAGGTGTATGCGCTGGACGTGCTGGACCTGATCCGCAACGTTGAGGTCCACGCGATGAGCCACGTCACCGGCGGTGGACTGACCAACAACCTCGCCCGTGTGATGCCGGAGGCCATGACCGCTGTGCTGCAGCGCTCCAGCTGGACCCCGCCGTCGATCTTCCAGCTCGTGCAGCAGGTGGGCAAGGTGTCCCAAGCGGATATCGATGCCACGCTCAACATGGGCGTGGGTATGGTGGCGATGGTGCCTGCCTCGGATGCCGACGCGGCACTGGCGCTGCTGAACGGCCGGGGTGTGGACTCCTGGGTGTTGGGCGAGGTGCAGGCCGTCGAAGGCCCGGGCGCCGCCGTCCTCGTCTGAATCGGCCGCCATGCGGGATTCCATCCCGATCGCGCTGGGGTACTTCACCGTCGCCTTGGCCTTCGGGTTGTATTGCGCTGCCGCTGACGTGCCAGCGGCCCTCGCTGGATTGATCAGCGCCACGAACATGTCCAGCTCTGGGCAGTTCGCGGGCATCACGATCTTCAGCTCCGGTGGCGGTTACCTCCAACTCGCCTTGGGGGTGGCGCTGGTCAACCTGCGCTACGTCCTGATGGCCATCTCGCTGGGGCAACGGTTGGAACCCGGCGTGGGCATCGGCCAGCGCCTCATTCTGGCCGCGGGCATCACGGATGAGATCTATGCGCTCGCCATGGCCAACCGCACCGTCACCTTCCGCGGTTACGCCGCCTCCATGGTGCTGCCCATCCTGGGCTGGACCGGCGGCACCGTCGTCGGGGCCTTGGTGGGCAACGTGCTGCCGCCCGCGCTGGTGTCTGCCTTCGGGGTATTGCTGTACGCCATGTTCGTCGCCATCGTGGTGCCGGTGGCGGCGGTGTCGCGCCCGGTGCTCTGGGCCGTCGTTGGCGCCGCCGCGCTGGGCAGCGCGCTGGCCGCCGTCGAGGGGCTTGAGGTTGGTTGGCGCATCATCATCGTGACCGTGGTGGTCTCCGCCGTCGCAGCCACCCTGGCGCCGGTGTCGGAAGACGCTGAGGAACAGGCCGACGGCGTGGCTGGGGAGGTGGCCACGTGAACCTGTGGCTTTTCATCGCCGTGATGGCCGGCGCCACGTATCTGCTGCGGGTGACGCCGTTGGTGGCGCTGCGCAAGCGCATCACGAACCGTTGGTTCCTCAGCTTTCTGCACTACGTGCCCTACGTGGTGCTCACCGCGATGACGGTGCCCGCCATACTGTTCGCCACTTCGTCCGTCCTCTCCGGGGCGGCGGCGCTCATCGTGGCGATCATCCTGGCCAAGCGCGGCGCGTCGCTGATGCTCGTCGCTCTGGGGGCGGCCCTCACCGTCGTGGTCGTGGAGGCGCTGATCGTCTGGTGGCCCTAGCTCCTCCGTCGCAGGCGCCCGGCTCAGGAACCGTTCAAAGGTCAGTTCTCGAGGAGACCCTCGAACAGAACGGTGGAGAGGTAGCGCTCACCGAAATCAGGCAGCACCACGACGATGTTCTTGCCGGCGTTCTCGGGGCGGTTGGCCACCTCGACGGCGGCCGACAGCGCAGCGCCCGAGGACAGGCCAACCAGAAGGCCTTCCTGGGTGGCGGCCGCACGGGCGTACTCGATGGCCTGATCGATGTTGCGGGGGAGCACCTCGTCGATGATGCTGCGGTCCAGGATCTCGGGAATGAAGTTGGCGCCGATGCCTTGGATCTTGTGGGGGCCGGGCTGGTTGCCGCTCAGGATGGCGGATTCCTGCGGCTCCACGGCCACGATCTGGACGTCTGGCTTGCGCTCCTTGAGCACCTGGCCAACGCCGGAGATGGTGCCGCCGGTGCCGATGCCGGCCACCACGATGTCCACCAGGCCGTTGGTGTCGGCCCAGATCTCCTCAGCGGTGGTCTCGCGGTGGATGCGCACGTTGGCCTCGTTCTGGAACTGGCGGGCCAGCACGCCGCCGCGCTCCTCAGCGATCTCGGTGGCCTTCTCCACGGCACCGCGCATACCGGCGGGGCCGGGGGTCAGCACCAGCTCGGCGCCGAATGCCTTGAGCAGCGCGCGACGCTCGAGCGACATCGTCTCGGGCATCGTCAGCACCACCTTGTAGCCGCGGGCTGCGCCCACCATGGCCAGCGCGATGCCGGTGTTGCCGGAGGTACCTTCGACGATGGTGCCGCCGGGCTGCAGTTCGCCGGAGGCCTCAGCGGCGTCGATGATGGCCACGCCGATGCGGTCCTTCACCGAGTTGGCAGGGTTGTAGAACTCGAGCTTGGCAGCGACGGTGGCGTTGTCGCCGGCCACTCGGTTCAGCTTCACGAGGGGGGTGCGGCCGACGAGGGCCGTGACGTCAGAGTAGATGCTCATGTCAGCGCCAACCTGCCCGAACGGATGTTTATTCCCGGTCTGCCGAGAATTTCTGTGCGTTTCTTGCCAGTAGACTCAGCCCCATGACTGCCCACGAGAAGGTGCTCGTCGTCGATTTCGGCGCCCAGTACGCCCAACTCATCGCCCGCCGCGTGCGTGAGGCCAACGTCTACTCGGAGATCGTCAGCCACCGGCTGAGCGTTGATGAGGTGCTGGCACACAAGCCCGCCGCCATCATCCTCTCCGGTGGCCCGTCGTCGGTCTACGAGGAGGGCGCCCCCAAGGTTGACCCCGCCATCTTCGACGCCGGCGTTCCGGTGCTCGGCATCTGTTACGGCTTCCAGGCAATGGCCCAGGGCCTGGGCGGCACCGTCAACGAGACGGGGCAGAAGGAATATGGCCGCACGTCGCTCTCCATCGCCGACGGCGGCGTGCTGCTGCAGTCCATGCCCAACACGCTGAACGTGTGGATGAGCCATGGAGACTGCGTGGCCAAGGCCCCGAAGGGCTTCAAGGTGCTGGCGCGTACCGCCGGCGCGCCCGTGGCCGCGTTCGAGGACACGGAGCGCAAGCTGGCTGGCGTGCAGTGGCACCCCGAGGTGCTGCACACCCAGTGGGGCCAGCAGGTCATCGAGCACTTCCTCTTCTCCATCGCCGGGCTGACCGCAGACTGGACGCCGGAGAACATGGTCACCGAATCCATCAATGCCATCCGCAGCCAGGTGGGCGAGCGGAGGGTGCTCTGCGCGCTTTCTGGCGGCGTTGACTCCGCCGTCGCCGCCGCCTTGGTGCAGCAGGCAGTTGGCTCCCAGCTTACGTGTGTGTTCGTGGATCATGGCCTGCTCCGGCAGGGCGAGGTGGAGCAGGTGCGGCAGGATTTCGTGGCCGCCACCGGCGTGGATCTGGTGTTCGCCGACGAACGCGAGCGCTTCCTCACGGCACTTGCCGGGGTCTCGGATCCGGAGGAGAAGCGCAAGATCATCGGCCGCGAGTTCATCCGCGTGTTCGAGGAGCAGGCCCGCGAGATCGCCGGCGAACGTGGCATCGACTTCCTGGTGCAGGGCACCCTCTACCCAGATGTGGTGGAATCCGGTGGCGGCGAGGGTGCCGCCAACATCAAGAGCCACCACAACGTGGGCGGCCTGCCGGATGACCTGCAGTTCACGCTGATCGAGCCCCTGCGCCAGATGTTCAAGGACGAGGTGCGCGCCGTGGGTGAGCAGCTCGGTCTGCCGGAGGCCATGGTGTGGCGCCATCCGTTCCCCGGCCCCGGTCTGGGCATCCGCATCGTGGGCGAGATCACCGAGGACAGGCTGGCCATCCTGCGCCAGGCAGATGCCATCGCCCGCGAAGAACTGGCCAACGCCAAGATGGAACGCGAGATCTGGCAATTCCCTGTGGTGCTGCTCGCAGACGTGCGCTCCGTGGGCGTGCAGGGTGACGGCCGCACCTACGGCCATCCCATCGTGCTGCGCCCCGTCGTCTCGGATGACGCGATGACGGCGGATTGGGCGCGCCTGCCCTACGAGTTGCTGGAGAAGATCTCCAACCGCATCACCAACGAATGCCCCGAGGTCAACCGGGTGGCGCTCGACATCACGAGCAAGCCCCCGGGCACCATCGAATGGGAGTGACATGACGAAGCGCCGCCGGCTGATGCCGGCGGCGCTTCGTGTTTGGTCGATCAGATGTCGTAGTTGGGGCCCTGAGGGCCCTTCTTGCGCTGCTGCTCGTCGTACCAGGTCTTGGCCTTCTCGAAGCCGTCCTCGGCCAGCGAGCCGCCCTCTTCGCGGGGGATGACGGCCCAGAGGATGCAGTAGATCAGCAGGCCGCTGCCCATGAAGATGGAGATGAGGATGAAGGCGATGCGCACGATCGTGACATCCAGGTTGAGGGACTTGGCGAGACCGGCGGCGACGCCACCGATCATGCCGTTGCGGGAACGGGTGAGCTTCATGGGAGTTCCTTTCGGTGGTGGTTGCGGCTGCGTGAGGCGAGGAGACCGATCGTGCCGGCAGCAGCCAAGGTCACAGCGAGGATCGGTTGGATGAGGGGGGAGGAGATGTGGTCTGCCAGGAGCAGCACCACGGCGAAGCCGATGGCGGTGAGGCCGACGGCGAGCGCCGCGACGTCGAACGGTGGGCGGTTCATGCTGACTCCTTGATGACGACATCTGCCATGTGGGCGCTGACCCGCAGTTCCATCTCGAGGACGGTTTCGTCGGGTGGGAACTGGGCGGTCTCGTCGTGGACGTCGCCGGCCCACGTGGTGACAACGGTGGTGCGGAAGGGGGAGGGGACGATGATCTCCACGTCTGACATGAGGGCGTCCACCTTCACCGCTGAGTAGCCGGTGAGGTCAACCTCGCGGAGATCCACGACGGCGTCATCTGCCACGACGCGCACCGTGTAGACGCTGGCGTCCACCGGGGCCGAGGCGAGGCCGGAGGTCTGCGTGGCGAGCCATCCCATGGCGACGATGGGCACGGCCAACAGCGCCAGGATGGGCCGGGGCACCCGACGGTGGCGCGCGATGAGCGCGAAGAGCACCACGCCGAGCCCGCCGACGGCGGAGGTGGCTGCCAGGGCAACGGGGCCAGAAGCTCCGAACACGGGGGAGGCCAACGCGGCCGTGCCTCCCATGGCGGCGAGGATGGCAAGCCCGCCCCACCACCCGGCCTTCGGCTGCGGACCAGTGGGCCGCGGCGCAGGCTCTTCGGGGGCATAGAGGTCAACCTCGGGAAGGTCACGTGGGCCCGGGACGGCCGCGCGGTGGGTGCCCACGGCGTCGGCGATGTGGCTGCGCCATTGGTCAACCAGGAATTGGTCATCCACCGGCCCCTGCTGCACTGCTCCGACGGCGGGCTGGGCTCCCGGGAAGGGTGGCGGTGGGTACTGGCCCGGGGCCACGGGTGCCGTCTGGCGGAGCGCCCGGCGGCGCATCAGGGCCAGCACGATCAGCACCAGCACGCCCGCGCCTGCGGGCAATGGGAACGCCGAACCGATGGTGGCCATGAGTGCGATGGTGGTTGCGATGACCAGCAGCTTCTGGGCCACGGGCTTCCACTCGCGGAAACCGGGCAGCACCTGATCCACCGGGCGCGTGCCCTGCGGGCCGCGCGTGAGGACGGTGCCCCACCCGTAGAGGGCCACGCCCAGGCCTGCGCAGAATGCCAACACCACGAACACGACGCGCACGAGCACGGCATCAACGCCGAGCCGCTCGGCAATGGCCCTGCTGAGGCCGGTGGTCACGCCATTGCTCTCGCGGCGCTGCAAGGCGCCGAGCGACGGGTCAAGCCAGCCGAGGTCGAGTTCTGTGGTCATGGCTCCAGTCTTCCCTCTTGGGCGGCCAAACAGCATCGGGTGTTCCCCTGAAGCGCCCCTGTATTGGCCCCTTGAGGCTGGCTTGGGTTGCCCACGCATGACACTCTGGAGGCATGAGTCAGCTACCGGTGGTGCCCAGCGCGCCCGTGCGCGCGCCATTGGAGCGGCGCACGGAGGCTGGCGTGATCGCCGGTGTGTCCGCTGGGCTGGCTGCGCACCTGGGCATCAACGTGAAGATGGTGCGGTTCGGGTTCGTGATCGCCGCGCTCTTCTCTGGCATCGGCCTCCTTGCGTACGGCGTGCTGTGGGTGCTGCTGCCCAGCGGCCAGCTGCAGGAGCAAGCGGCTGGCCTCGAGGCGGCCACCCGTCGCGGCATGCGGCCCCAGCAGGCAGCGGCAGAGCGCCCAGACAATGGGGTGATGATCGCGGGCGGCCTGCTCGTGGTGGGGCTCCTCTGGCTGTTCGTCTCCGGTGGTGTGGTGCCAACCGGGCTGTTCTGGCCCATGATCATCGGCGGCGTGGGCATCATCGTGATCTGGCTGCAGGTCGACGAACGGGTCGCCCTCCCGCAGCACACGGACAAGCGCAACCTCTGGACTCGCATCACCCGCGGCGGCGGCACCATGAGCGTCGTGCGCCTCGTGGGTGGTTTGCTGCTGGTGGGCGGAGGGTTGTCGTGGACCCTTGCTGCACAGATCGGCATCGCGCAGCTGCCCACCGTGCTGGGTGCTTCTGCGTTGCTGCTGGCGGGCCTGTTCATCGTCGCTGCCCCGTGGCTGTATCAACACCGCAACCGGGTGCGCCGCGCAGATGCCGAGCGGCACCGTGCGGAGGCGCGGGCGGACATGGCCGCGCACCTGCACGATTCGGTACTGCAGACCCTCGCGTTGATCCAGCGCCAGGCAGACGACTCTGCGGCCGTGGCGCAGCTTGCCCGCAGGCAGGAGCGCGAGTTGCGCACCTGGCTGTACGGCGAGACGCGCCGCGCGTCGTCGCTGCGTTCCGCCCTGCAGGAGATGGTGCAGGACGTGGAGGGCCGGTTCGCCGTGGACGTCGAGCTCGTCTGCGTGGGTGACGCCACCGTCGACGACAGGGTGGAGGCGCTGATCCTGGCCACCGGTGAGGCCGTGACGAACGCGGCGAAGCACTCAGGGGCAGACCGGATCGACGTGTACGCCGAGGTGGAGGAAGGCAGCATCGAGGTGTTTGTGCGGGACAGGGGGAAGGGCTTCGATCCGGAACAAGTACCCGACGGGCGCATGGGCGTGAGAGAATCGATCCGAGCTCGTATGGAACGTTACGGGGGCAACGCGACGATCCGCTCCGAGCTTGGCGAAGGCACGAACGTGAAACTGGAGATGAGCGGATGACTGAGGAACCGGCCCCTGACCATGCTGGCCTGAGAGTGGTGATCGTGGATGATCACGCGATGTTCCGGGCTGGGGTCAACCACGAGATCGGCCAACATGTCACCGTCGTCGGCGAGGGAGAAGACGTCGACACCGCCGTGAAGGCCATTCTTGCCACCGAGCCGGATGTCGTCCTGCTCGACGTGCACCTGCCGGGCGGAGGCGGCGCCGAGGTCATCAAGCGCGTGCTGCCGGAGAAGCCTGATGTGAAGTTCCTGGCGCTGTCCGTCTCGGACGCTGCCCAAGACGTCATTGGCGTCATCCGGGCTGGCGCCCGGGGATATGTGACCAAGTCCATCAGCTCGGATGAGCTGCTGGAGGGCATGGCCCGCGTGGCGGCCGGCGACGCGGTGTTCTCGCCGCGGCTGGCAGGCTTCGTGCTGGACGCCTTCAGCGGCGCCATCGACATCGCCCAGGTGGATGAGGAGCTCGACAAGCTGAGCGCTCGCGAACGCGAGGTCATGAAGTTGATCGCCCGCGGCTACTCCTACAAGGAGGTGGCCAAGGAGCTGTTCATCTCCATCAAGACGGTGGAGACCCACGTCTCCTCGGTGCTGCGCAAGCTGCAGCTGTCCAACCGGCACCAGCTCACCAAGTGGGCCACAGACCGCCACCTCGTCTGATCCAGACACAAAGAAGCGCTCAGCCAACCGGCTGAGCGCTTCTTGTGCTTACCCTCAGGATCACCAGAAGACGGCGATGCCTGCGTTGAGCAGGGTGAGGGCGAAGATGCCCCAGAAGGCACCATCCGGCACCGGGTTCTTCTTCTTGTTCATGAGGACGAGCACGAAGATGACGATGAGGACGAGCAGCTTGATGCCCACCTTCATGTGATTGACCGGGCCGTCGGTGAAGAGCTCGAGGGAGGTCACCAAGAGGAGGCCGGAGACGAGCATGGTGAGGGCGCCGTGCCACATGGCTGGGTTGATGATTCGTTTGGCTCCCTTGAGCTGCGCGAAGGCACCGCCGAAGAGGGCCGCGAAGCCGATGAAGTGGAAGAGAAGGAAGATATTGTGCAGGATTCCCATGGTTCCGCAGCCTACCCTTAAGGGGGAATCCGGAGCGTGATCCACGCTTGCCAGGGGCGAATCAGGGGCGTAAAGGTTTACAGCTGAACAACTTTCCTGTCATTGTTGATGCATGGGAACAATCATTGCTTGGATCGTTGTGGGCCTCCTCGGAGGCGCAATTGCTAAGGCCATCATGCCCGGACGTCAGGGTGGCGGCTGGCTCGCCACCATGCTGCTCGGCATCGTCGGCTCCTTCGTGGGCGGCCTCATCGGCTCGCTCCTGTTCGAGGGCAGCCTGAACCTCTCGGGCCCGTCCTTCTCCATCGGTGGCGTCATCACTTCGGTGGTTGGTGCTCTCATCGTGCTCGCTATCTACGGTTGGTCGCAGCGCCGCAAGGCCTGATCACTCAGACAACCCACGAGGGGCGCTCCGGCTTCGGCCGGGGCGCCCCTCGTCGTTGTATTTCGCGACGGCGTCAGCTGGCGGCCCACAGCCGCTCGAGCCCCACTTCGCGGCCCAGTTGGGCCGCACCCACAACGGAGGCGTCGTCGCCCCACGGGCTGGGTACCAAGGTGGTGCCGGTGCGCCGTTCGGCCAAGCCCTCGCCGATGCCTGCGAGGAAGCGCTGCCCAAGGAAGAGCGGGTAGCCCCCCAGGGTCAGTTCCTGGGGGCTCTCCATCTGGCTGGCGATGGCTATCGCCTGGACAAGGTGGCCCCTCAACTCGTCCAGAGCCGCCTGAGCCGCCGCGTTGCCAGCCTCAGCGGCTGCACCCACGGCCTCGGCAAACCGATTGAGTCGCGTGGGGCCCGGATCCACGACGATGCCCGACGGTTCGGCGTAGCGTTCGAACGCCTTGAAGCCGATCGCGGTGTCGAGGCAGCCCGTTCGGCCGCACACGCACTGCAGCGCGGGTTCTCCCACCGGGATGTGGCCGATTTGCCCCCAGGTGCGCGGCAGAGAGGGGGTGAGGCCCTGCCTGTCGCCCAGCGCCATACCGGCGCCGGGGCCAACCTGGATGTGCAGCAGCCGTTCACTGCGCGTGGCGGAGGCATTGGCCAGGCAGGCCGCCTCGGCGATGTCCACCGTGTCGAACGCGTGCGCACCGACGGCGGCCTCAGCCAGCGGGACGAAATCCACGGCCTCCCACCCCCACGCTGGCTGCGTGACGCCCTGGCGCGCGTGCCGCTGCGGCATGGCCAGACCAACCCCCAGGAGCCTGCGGCCCGCCTCGTCGATGGCCGTTGCGGTGACCTCGCCGATGATTTCGGCCATGGCGCCCGGTGTGACTGGAGTAGGCAGAGTACGGAACCAGCGTTTGATTTCGCGCTCGTCCAGCGCGAGGGCCAGCACGTGGATGCGATCGAGGCGCGCGTCGATGCCCAGGGAGAAGTACTCCTCGGCGTTGGGGTGCAGCAGTGTGCGGGGACGGCCACGTGAGGGGAGACCCTCGCCTTCAACGATGAGGCCCATCCCCAGTAGATCTCCAGTGATGCCGGTCAGTGCCGCGCGGCTCAGGCCCAGTTGTTCCGCCAGCGCGGCACGCGAGCTAGGGCCATCAACCAGGAGCGACGTCATCGTCGCCCGGAGGTTGTGCCGGCGGATGTCCGCGGGCCGCTGGGAGATCCGCATACCGCACACTCTAACTTTCTGATAACAGGAAGCGCCAACGACTTGACATCGCCCCTATTCCCTAGATAATAAACTATATGAATTAAGCGGCGATGGTGCCGAAACGGAAGGACGACGATGTCACACCTCATCTCGCGACGCGGGGCTCTCGGGCTCGGTTTGGGCGTCGCAGCCATTGGACTGACGGCCTGCGGACGAGGCGGAGGGGGCACTGATCCCGCACCCGCTGGCGACGGAACCGCCGGTGCAGCAGCTGGCGGGAAGATCAGCTTCCTCGCGCTGGGCCCTTCGCAGGGCCTGACGGATCACCTGAACAACGAGGTCATTCCCGCCTTCAAGGAGGCCACCGGGATCGACGTCGAGCTGCAGACCTCGGACTGGGGCTCTGCCTTCCAGAAGGTGACCACTGGTGCGGCCTCGAACTCGCTGGCCGACGTGCTGGTCATCGGCGGTATCTGGACGGCACCGCTCGCGGACAAGGGCGTGCTCCTGGACATCACAGACAAGGTCAACGCGTGGGAGGACAAGGGCGAGTTCTACGAGAAGATGCTGGCCGACGGCGCCTACGACGGCAAGAACTACGCCGTGCCGATCGCCGCAGACGTGCGCTCGGGCGTCTATCGCAAGGACATCCTCGAGGCCGCCGGTGTCTCGGATCTGCCCACCACCTGGGACGAGTTCCTCGAGGCCGCGCGCGCCGTGAAGGGTCAGGACGGCATCGTCGCTCCCATCGACTGGGGCATCGACAAGTCCATCGGCCTGCAGCAGGCCTTCGCCCAGTTGTTCCTCCAGGCTGGTGGCGAGTACTGGGTGGATGGCAAGGCCAACTTCAACTCCGACGCTGGCAAGAAGGCGCTCGGCTTCCTGGTGCAGACCTACGAGGAGGGCCTCGCAGACCCGAACATGGTCTACGCCGGCTCCGGCCCGCGCCCCATGGTGGCCGGCCAGGCCGCGATGATGTACTCCGGTGGCCAGCTGGTGGGCAACGCCGCGCAGACCGATGAAGCAGTCCTGGACAAGCTCGCCGTCGGCCCCGGCCTCAAGGCAGATGCCTCCTCGGCGCCCACCTCCGCAGCGTGGATCAACAAGGTGGCCATCGCCAAGAACTCCAAGCAGCCTGATCAGGCGTGGGAGTTCGTGAAGTTCCTGGCCAGCAAGGATCAGCTCTCCGACGTCTCGCGCCTCTACGACGCGCTCCCGCCGCGGGCAGATCTCGCCGACGCCGATTGGGTTGAGGGCCTCAACAAGCAGATTCTCGAGACGGCCGACGACGCCGTGTCGCAGCCGCCGAACCCGAAGATGATGCAGATCGGCCCGGAAATCACCTCGCTCCTCGAGCCGGCCATCCGTGGCACGGTGGGTGTGGACGAAACGCTGGAGGCCATCGATGCCAAGGTCAACAGTCTCTGACGCAGCTGACCTGGAGAAACAGCAGCGGCGAGCCGGACGGTGGCTCCTCGCGCCAGCGATGGTGCTGCTCGGCGCCACCGTCGTGCTCCCGCTGCTGTTTGCCGCAGTCCTGTCGCTGACGAAGTACGACCTGCTGAGCCCACCGCGCTTCGTGGGCCTGGCCAACTACCAGGCGCTGTTCACCGACGCCCGGTTTGGCCAGGCCGTGGGCAACACGCTGTTCTTCGCCGTCGGGCAGGTGGCCATCGGCATCGTGGTGGCGCTGTTGGTGGCGATGCTGTTCGACAGGCCGCTGTTCGGCGGCACGGCCATGCGGACGCTGATCTACCTCCCCCAGGCGATGAGCTACGTCACGGTGGCGCTGCTCTGGTCGTTCCTGTACGACCCGTACGTGGGCCCGATCAACCATCTGGTCAAGGCCATGGGCGGCCCCCAGATCAACTTCCTGACGGACACCTCGCTGGCCATGCCGTCGATCATGGCCATGAGCTTGTGGCGCAACCTGGGCTACTACATGATCATCCTGCTGGCAGGTCTCAAGGCCATCCCGCCGGAGCTGCCCGAAGCCGCCCAGGTGGATGGCGCCAACTGGTTCCAGCGGACGTGGCACGTGACCATTCCTCAGCTGGCGTCGCCGCTGCTGTTCGTGGCGGTGACCTGGCTCATGGGCGGCCTGCAGATGTTCACGCAGGCCTACGTCATGACGCGGGGCGGCCCGGCCAACGCCACCCGCTCCATCGTCTATGACATGTACGAATCGGCCTTCACCGGCCTCGACATTGGGCGCGCCAGCGCGATCGCGGTGCTGATGTTCGCCGTCGTGATGCTGATTGCGCTGCCCCCGCGGCTCATCGCCGGGATGCGCGGAAGGAAGGCGCGGGCATGAACAAGCTACGCAAGATCTTCGGTTCAGCGTCGGCGCACGCCGTCGCGCTCCTGCTGACGGCGTTGTACCTGCTGCCGCTGCTCTACATGGTCATGGTCTCGCTGATTCCCGAAGGGGAATCGACCACCGCGATCCCGTCGCGGCTGGCCTGGGAGAACTACCCGGCGGCGCTGTCCGCCTCCACGTTCGACCTGTTCTTCGCCAACTCGGTGATCGTCAGCGTGGTCTCCGCTCTGTCGCAGATCGTGTTGAGCTGCATGGCCGGATACGCGCTGGCCAAGCTGCCGGTCAAGAGTGGCAACACCATCCTGGTGCTGCTGATTGGCCTGCTGGTGTTGCCGCCGGAGATCGTGATGGTGCCCCTGTTCGTCATGACCTCCCGGGTGCCGTTCGTGGGTGGCAACGATCTGCTCGGCGCCGGTGGCGTCGGCATGCTCGACACCTTCGCGGTGTTGGCGCTGCCGCACATGGCCTCCGCCCTGGCGATCTTCCTCATGCGGCAGTTCTACAAGGACCTGCCGGACGAGATGGGGCAGGCCGCCCGCGTGGACGGAGCCGGCGAGTTCCGCATCTTCGCGAGCATCTACACCCCGCTGACCCTGCCTGCGGTGGCGGTCGTGACCGTGCTGGCTTTCCAATCCGCCTGGAACGACTTCCTGTGGCCGCTGATCCAGGTGCGCAGCAACGACATGCGCACCCTTCAGCTGGGCATGAGCGTTTTCTATCAGGAGAACTCCACCCAGTGGAGCCTGCTGATGGCCATCGTGATCCTGGTCAGCATCCCGGTGATCGTGATCTTCGTCTTCGGCCAGCGGTACTTCACCAGCGGAATCTCGGCGGGTGCGGTCAAGTGAAACCCAACTTCGTCCTCCTGCAGACCGATGACCAGGGGCGCTGGGCGGTGCCGTGGCGCATGCCTGAGCTGCCCATGCCGCACCTTGCATCGTTCGCGGAGGGGGCTCTCGAACTGGACCAGCTGTATTGCGCCTCGCCGGTGTGTTCGCCGTCGCGGGCATCCGTGCTGACGGGGCGCCTGCCGTCGGCCCATGGCGTGCACGACTGGTTGGTGGGGGATAGAGATCCGGGCGCCTTCCCGGATTCCTATCTGCAGGGTCAGATCACGACGCCCGAGGTGCTCGCCGATGCCGGGTACCAGTGCGCGATGGTGGGCAAGTGGCACCTCGGTGACGCCAGCCAGCCGGCACCCGGTTTCGAGTATTGGTACGCCCACCGCTATGGCGGCGGCCCCTACTTCGACGCGCCCATCTGGCGCGACGGCGAGCCTGTGACGGAGCCTCGGTACTTCACCGACGCCGTCACGGACAACGCCGTCGAGTTCCTGCAGGAGCGCGACCCCGAACGGCCCTTCTACCTGCAGATCAACTACACCGCTCCACATGACCCGTGGATCGACAACCACCTGCCCGAGGATCTGGTGCTGTTCGACGGCTGCGACTTCCCATCGGTGCCGCGCGAGCCGGAGCATCCGTGGAGCGCGGGGGATTTCGCGGCCGCGGTGGCTCACCCGGAGCCACATCTCGCGGGGTATTGCGCATCCCTGGTGGCGGTGGATCGTGGTTTCGGCCGGATTCTCGCGCTGCTCGACGAACTGGGCCTGGCGGAGAACACCGTCGTGGCGTGGTTCGGCGACAACGGCTTCTCCTGCGGCCACCACGGGATCTGGGGCAAGGGCAACGGCACCTGGCCCCTGAACTTCTGGGACAACTCCGTGCGGGTTCCGTGCGTGGTGCGGGCGCCGGGGGCAGAGCAGGGGGTCAGCTCGGAACTGCTCAGCGCCGCCTCCTGGCACGCCACCATCTGCGAGCTTGCAGGGGTCGCCTTGCCAGAGGACGAACATCACGTGGGAGAGTCGTTCGCCGACGTGCTGCACGGCACGCGCGAGGTGCCCAATGAAGTGGTGGTCGTGGTCAGCGAATACGGCGGGGGCCGCATGGTGACCGATGGCAGGTACGTCCTGGTGCTCCGCCACGAGGGCCCGGGTGAGCTCTTCGACAACGAGACCGATCCGCAGCAGCGGGACAACCGGTTCGACGACGAGACGCTGGCGGAGGTTCGGGCGCGCTTGACGCGCGGCTTGGATGACTGGTTCGCCCGTGGTGAGCGGCCCGGGTATTCGGCGTACGAGCAGCCTGTGAGTGGCCGAGGCCAGCGTCATCCGCTCAGCCGAGCGCTACCGCCGGAGCAGACCTACCTGAGCAGGCACGAGCAGACCAACGACGGCGTTCGCTGACTCAGAAGAATGGGCGCCAGGGCGACAGGAACATCTCTGTCGCCTTGGCCACCCAGGACCGCTGCGCCCAGCGCTCCTCCGTCAGTTCGATGGCGTTGGATTGATCCGTGGCGAACACCATCTCCATGTGCTGCGCCACGTCCTCGTCCGTCACTTCAAGATTGACCTCGTAGTTGCCCCAGAGGCTCAGGCGGTCAAGGTTGGCCGTGCCGATCGTCGACCACACACCATCCATGGTGGCCGTCTTGGAGTGCACCATGGCGCCTTGGTACAGGTACAACCGGATGCCGGAACGCAACAGATCCGTGTAGTAGCCGCGCGACAGCCAGTCAGCCACCACGTGGTTGGAGCGGGCGGGCACGATGATGCGCACGTCGACGCCGCGGTTGACGGCGTCGCGCAGGGCAGCCACCAGGTCGTCGTCCGGAATCAGGTAGGCGTGGGTCAGCCAGATGCGGGACTGGGCGCGGTCGATCGCCTCCAGATACATGTTGCGGATGGGGTAGACCTGAATGCGAGGTGTGTTGCGGTGCACGCGCACCGTCGGCAGCCAATCCCGCCGCGGGTTGTGCTCGATGCGCTCGCGGCCCTTGCGGGCATGGAGGTTCCAGAAGTCGATGAAGGCGTTCTCCAACTCCGCGACCCCGGGGCCGACGACGCGGGCGTGCGTGTCGCGCCAGCCGGTGGCATACAGGGAGCCGATGTTGTAGCCGCCGATGAAGCCCACCCGCCCGTCGACGATGAGCAGCTTGCGGTGGTCCCTTCCCCAGTTGCGGGGCGACCACGGGATGGGGACTGCCGGGTGCGGCATGGTGCGGATGTTCTTGGGGATGGACTTGAAGAAGGGGCGCGGCACCACCAGGTTGGCGAACTCATCCCACACCGCATGCACCGCCACGCCACGGTTGGCGGCGCGGGCCAGAGCGTCGCGGAATCGGCGCCCCGTGGCGTCGCCCTTCCAGATGTAGGTCTCGAAGTAGATGGTGTGCTCGGCGGCCTCGATGGCCTCGATCATGGCGTCGAAGACGTATTCGCCGTAGGTGTAGACGGTGATCTCATCGTCCTGGACGGCCAGCGGCTCCGGCCGGGTCACGGGGAACTTGCGCAGCTTTCGCTTCTTCTTGCGGAACGACTCGACGGCCGTCAACGCGAGCATCGCGAAGATCTGCGTGATGAGGACGGTGGCCGTGACACGATGGAAGATCTTTCGGATTCGCGCCCAGGCATTCAGCATGCCCCCAGCGTACCGACGGTGGGCCATGGGTGAGCCGGTAGGCTTGGCAGCCGACATGAGTGACTCGCTTTTTCCTGATCTGTTCGCCGTCTTCCAGCCGGATGAGCCCGTCAAGGCGCGCCCGGAAACGCCGCCTGCGGAGCGGAAGGCCCGCGCCAAACAGATCAGCGAGGAAGAACTCCTCGAGGGCCTCAACCCGCCGCAGCGGGAGGCCGTGGTGCACGCCGGGGCGCCCGTCCTGGTGGTGGCGGGTGCAGGTTCGGGCAAGACGCGGGTGCTGACCCGCAGGATTGCCCATCTGGTCAGCCAGCGCGACGTCCATCCGGGCTCCATTCTCGCGATCACCTTCACCAACAAGGCCGCCGCCGAGATGCGTCAGCGCGTCATCGACCTGGTGGGCAACCGCGCCAAGCTCATGTGGGTTTCGACGTTCCACTCGGCCTGCGTGCGGATCCTGCGTTCCGACGTGGACAGGTTTGGGTTGGCCAAGTCGTTTTCCATCTACGACGATGCGGATGCGAAGCGCCTGATGTCGCTGGTGGTGCGGGATCTGGAGTTGGATCCCAAGCAGTACCCGGTGCGCACGGTGATGAACGCCGTCAGCAACTACAAGAACGAACTCATCGACTACGAGACCGCTGCGGCGGAGGCTGAGGGGCCGCGGCAGGAGAACATGGCGAAGGCGTACGCGGATTACCAGATGCGCCTCGTTGCGGCCAACGCGCTGGATTTCGACGACCTCATCATGACCACCGTCCACCTCCTCCAGGCCTTCCCCGATGTGCGGGAGAAGTACCGCCGTCGGTTCCGGCACGTGCTGGTGGACGAGTACCAGGACACCAACCACGCTCAGTATGCGCTGATCCGCGAGCTGTGCGCCGGCGAGGTTGCAGGCGTCGTCGAGGGCTCGCCCATGGTGGAGCCTGCGGAACTGATGGTGGTGGGTGACTCGGATCAGTCGATCTACGCCTTCCGTGGCGCCACCATCCGCAACATCCTGGATTTCGAATCAGACTTTCCCGGCGCCCGCACCATCGTGCTGGATCAGAACTACCGCTCCACGCAGAACGTGCTCACCGCCGCCAACGCGGTCATCTCGCGCAACCGGGGCCGTCGGGAGAAGCAGCTCTGGTCTGAACTGGGTGAGGGCGACCTGATCGTCGGCTGGGTGGCAGACACGGAGCACGATGAGGCCCAGTTCGTGGCCAGCGAGATCGACAGGCTCTCCGACGAGGGGGCCAGCCAGTACGGCGACACGGCCGTGTTCTACCGCACCAACGCCCAATCCCGCGCCTTCGAAGAGGTGTTCATCAGGGTGGGCATGCCATACAAGGTGGTGGGCGGGGTGCGCTTCTACGAGCGGCGTGAGATCCGCGACGCGATCGCCTACCTGCGGGCCATCGTCAACCCGGCAGATGACGTCTCGGTGCGCCGCATTCTGAACGTGCCCAAGCGCGGCATCGGAGACCGGGCTGAGGCCGCCATCTCGACGCTCGCCACGGCGGAGCGGATCAGCTTCTTCGACGCCCTTCAGCGCGCCGAGGAGGCCCCCGGGCTGGCCAGCCGGTCCGTGAAACTCCTCCAGGGCTTCGCAGACATGATGAACATCCACCGCGCGATGGTGGCGGGCGGGAAGCCCGCAGATGACGTGCTCACCTCGATCCTGAAGGAATCCGGCTACATTCGCGATCTTGAGGCCTCCACGGATCCGCAAGATGAGACGCGCCTGGAGAACCTCGTGGAGTTGGTGTCGGTAGCCGCCGAGTTCGTGGCCGCGGCCAACACGATCGACCTCGACGACGAGGATGCCGTCGATTCCGGGCTAGCCGCCGGTATGCCCGAGCCGGACGATTCGCTCGCTGCGTTCCTGGAGCGCATCGCGCTGGTGGCAGATTCGGATCAGGTGCCAGATCACGAGGAGGGCAAGGGCGTAGTCACGCTGATGACCCTGCACACCGCCAAGGGCTTGGAGTTCGACACCGTGTTCCTCACCGGCATGGAGGAGGGCATGTTCCCGCACATGCGGGCGCTGACGGATCCGGCCGAGCTGGAGGAGGAACGACGGCTGGCCTACGTGGGCATCACCCGCGCCCGCAAGCGCCTGTACATCAGCCGTTCCGCCGTGCGCGTGACGTTTGGGCAGCCGGCCTACAACCCTGCCTCGCGGTTCATCGACGAGATGCCCGCGCACGTCATGGACTGGCGCAGGACGGGCTCGGCCACCACCCAATGGGCCAGCACGGCCGCCACGCGCAATCGCCAGACCACGTCGTCGATCCAGAGCTTCGGCTCGGGTCGCGGGCCGCTGAAGACGGTGCCGAACCTGGCGGTGGGGGACAGGGTGCTGCACGCGTCCTTCGGGATGGGCACGGTGCTGGTGGTTTCCGGCACGGGCGAGAACGTGCGGGCCGATGTCGACTTCGGCTCGGCTGGCACGAAGCGCCTGAGCGTCAAGCACGCCCCGATGGAGAAGTTGTAACGGTCACGCTACTTGGAGACGCCGAGGCTGCGGAGGAACGCCATGGGGTTCGAGGCGCTGTACACATCGCCGGGCGTGGTGCCGGGCTTGTAGTACTCGAAGTGCAGGTGCGAGCCGAAGCTACGGCCGGTGTTGCCGACATAGCCGATGAGCTGGCCCGCCTTGACAGTCTGGCCCGTCTTCACGGCCTTGCGGCTCATGTGGGCGTACAGGGTGGCGCCGCCGTTGCGGTGCTGGATGACCACGTTCACGCCAGCCCAGCCACCAGCGGTGGGGCTGAGCACGACGCCGGAGGCGGCAGCGTAGATGGGGGTGCCGGTGGGAGCGGAGAAATCCTGACCGGTGTGGTAGCGCGACCACTTGCCGCGCTTGCCGAAGCCCGCGCCGACGCGGTAGTTGGACTTGATGGGCATAGAGCCAGCCTTGTTGGTGAGGTTGGCGATGTCCTTGGCGGAGAGCGATTCGATGTCGCCCACCTCGATGCCGAGTGCGCGTGCCTCTTCGGCGGCCTTCCTGGCCTCTTCGAGGAGACGGGCGGCCTCTTCGGCTTCTTTCTTCAGCTTCTCGGACTGGGCTGCGACCAGGACCATGTCCTCGTCCATCAGGCGATCCCGCTCTTCGGCGGAGAGTTCAGCTTGCACCTGGGTGGCGGATTCCGCGGAGGCGTCCTGCTGGGCCTGACGCTCCTTGGCTGCCTTGTCCGCGACAACATCGGTCAGCGCGCTGCGCACGGCGGAGCGGCTGACCTCCTCGGTGCGGTCTTCGAAGCTCTCGGCTGCGGCGGACATGGCGGCGGCCGGGATGGCGGCGCTGGCGGCTTCGCTGAGATCAGAGAGGTCGCTGCCGCGGGCAGTGAAGGCGAATGCGAAAACACCGGTGGCGCTCACGGCGCCAGCTACGGTCATGGCCACGATGCGGCGGGAGAAACCCAGCGTGCGGGATGCGCGACGTGCGGGGCTGGCGGTTGCTACCTCAACTTCGAGGATTTCTGCAGGGTCAGCGGCGCGGCGAGCGTTTCGCGGGGTGGTGTTCACCTGACTCCTGACATCGACGGCTAAGCGTTTCCGAGTGGAACCTTAACAGTTCTCAGGATTCTCTCAAAATCGTTTCATGAGATCGTTGCCATCGGGTTGCCCAAGCGTGATGATCCGCCCAATGAGGCATCGGGGTTGGCTGAGAAGCCCTTCGTCTCGGTCTACCGCATTCAGCCTTGTCTGGGTACGCTGGCGGAGGTTTGTCCCATCCCACACCCCAAGGAATCAGAGTGGATCTCCTCGAATACCAAGCGCGCGATCTGTTTGAGCGGTTTGGCGTACCGGTCCTGCCCGGCCAGATCGCCCGCACCCCTGAAGAGGCGCGTGCGGCGTACGTGGCGCTGGGCACGGACACCGTCGTGGTCAAGGCTCAGGTGCGAATTGGCGGCCGCGGCAAGGCTGGTGGCGTCAAGCTCGCCCACAGCGAGGACGAGGTGGTGACCACTGCTGCCCAGATTCTCGATCTCACCATCAAGGGCCACGAGGTTGACGTCGTGATGCTGAGCCCTGGTGCCAGCATCAAGGAGGAGTACTACTTCTCGATCCTGCTGGATCGCGCCTCGCGCGGTTACCTCGCCATGTGCAGCGTGGAGGGTGGCGTCGAGATCGAGACGCTCGCCGAGGAACGCCCTGAGGCGCTGGTGAGGGTGGAGCTGGACGCCGTCGAGGGTATCACGCCCGAGGTGGCGCAGCGCATCGTCGCCGAGGCCGGCTTCCCAGAGGAGATCCACGGTTCGGTCAGCGAGGTGCTGCAGAAGCTGTGGGTGGCCTTCAAGGAATCCGACGCGACGCTGGTGGAGGTCAACCCCCTCGTCCAGACCTCCGACGGCACCATCCTGGCCCTCGACGGCAAGATCACGCTCGATGACAACGCGGATTACCGGCACCCTGAGTGGGAGCAGTATGAGGAGACTTCGGGCCAGGTGGATCTGGAGCGTCAGGCCCGTGAGCTGGATCTCAACTACGTCAAGCTCGACGGCTCCGTCGGCGTCATCGGCAACGGTGCGGGCCTCGTGATGAGCACGCTCGACGTGGTGGCCGCCGCAGGCGAGGATCTGCCAGGCCAGCCCAAACCCGCCAACTTCCTCGACATCGGCGGCGGCGCCTCCGCCCAGGTCATGGCCAACGGCCTGCGCATCATCATGAGCGACCCGCAAGTGAAATCCGTCTTCGTCAACGTCTTCGGCGGCATCACGGCCTGCTCTGACGTGGCCAACGGCATCGTCAACGCGCTCGAGATGCTGGGCGACGAGGCGAACCTGCCCATCGTGGTGCGTCTCGACGGCAACTCCGTCGACGTGGGCAAGGCCATCCTCGCGGAGGCCAACCACCCGCTCATCACCGTCAAGAACACCATGGACGACGCGGCCCGCACGGCGGCCAAGCTCGCCGCAGAAGGGAACAACTGACCATGGCGATCTACATCAACGCCTCCTCGCGCGTCCTCGTCCAGGGCATGACCGGCCGCGAGGGCCGCAAGCACACCCAGCGCATGATCATGTCCGGCACCCGCGTGGTGGGTGGCGTTACGCCCGGCAAGGCCGGCGAATCCGTCCTCTTCGAGGAGGATCCCGTGCCCGTGTTCGGCTCGATGGTGGAGGGCGTGGCCGCCACCAACGCAGATGTCTCCGTGGTGTTCGTGCCGCCCAAGTTCGCCAAGGCCGCCGTCATGGAGGCCATCGAGGCGGAGATTGGGCTGTGCGTCGTCATCACCGAGGGCATACCGGTGCGCGACACCGTCGAGTTCCAGACGGCTGCCGAGGCGGCCGGCACCCGGATCATCGGCCCCAACTGCCCGGGCCTGATCTCGCCCGGCAAGTCCAACGTCGGCATCATCCCCGCCCACATCTCCGGCCCCGGCCGCATTGGTTTGGTGTCGAAATCCGGCACGTTGACCTACCAGATGATGTACGAACTGCGTGACCACGGGTTCTCCACGGCTGTGGGCATCGGCGGCGACCCCGTCGTCGGGCTCAAGCACATCGATGTGCTGCAGGCCTTCGAGGAGGACGACGACACGGACGTGATCGTGATGATCGGCGAGATCGGTGGTGACGCCGAGGAACGAGCCGCCGAGTACATCCAGGCCAACATCACCAAGCCGGTGGTGGGGTACGTGGCTGGCTTCACTGCACCGCCCGGCCGCACCATGGGCCATGCCGGCGCCATCATCACCGGTTCCTCCGGCACGGCGCAGGCGAAGAAGGTGGCGTTGGAGGCCGCCGGGGTGCTGGTGGGGGAGACCCCGTCGCAGACGGCGCAGCTGGCCCGCGACGCCATCGCCACGCTCCGCGCGAAGAACCTTTGACGGCTCAGGCGGGGGATTGGCTGGCCCGGATCACGATCCGGGTGGCCAGTTCCTGCAGCTGCTCAGGGGTGAACTGCACCTCTGGCGTCACGGTGATCAGGGTGTAGGACACCGTCGTGCCGGAGTAGCCGACGATGACCTGGTAGTGCACCCGCTCCGTGTCCGACGTGGCCTGCGAGGCCTTGAAGATGCGGCCGGACAGCTTGTTGCCTTCGGCGTCCAGGGGGGAGACGCCAGGCACTTCCTCGACCTCGGCGGTGTTGACCCGCTCCTTGCAGCTGATCACGTTGGCGGCCAGCCTGTTCATCAGGGCCGCGCCCTCTTCGGGGGTGGCGAAGTGGAACAGCAGCTCGTCGATTCCGAAGCGCTCGGGCACCTTCGGATCCTGCGTCAGCGCATAGGCCACGCGCGAGCGCTCCGTGGGGCCCGCCTCCGTGGCCAGCTCCATGTTCTCGCAGCCCATGCCGCGGGTGTCGATGGGCTGGGGCGAGCCCATCGTCCACCGGCCGACGCCGGGGTTCAGGCGCGGTAGGTCGATCGGCACGAGCCAGCCCGCAGGATCTGCCGCCGGAATGAGGGACGGCACCGCTGTGGGGACGCCCGGGGCCGCCGAACCCTGCACCTCCGCGATCCGCTGCTGCGGCCGCACCAACGCCTGCGCCAAGGCCTCGGGCTCTGGCGCAGCGGCATCCTGCGCCACGTCCAGCAGCTGGATGGCTGCGCCGTCGCGGGTGAGCAGGATGGTGTGGTACTTCGCGGGGGTCTCCTCCTGCACGAGGGTCACCTGGAACGTGTCTTCCGCCAGCCCGTCGATCTGCGAGGCGCGCACCATCCGGGCGGGCACCTCAGAGCAGTTCGACAGGGCCTGCACGCGAACGTCCATGACGGCTTGGGCGGCCGCGGAGCTGGCGAACACGTCCACGCGATGAAGGGCCGCCAGCTTGTCGGCGCCGCTGGTGCCGAGCGTGCGCTGGAAGGAGTGGGTGGGGTTGTGCACCTGCTGCATCGTGCTGAGGCACAGCGCCCGGGCGGTGTGCGATGCCGCACCCTCCGTCGTGCTGATCACCGACCATTCGGAAGCCGGTGCGATGGGAGCAAGATCCTCTGCGGTCAGCAGGTCTGCCCCTTCTGCGGGCTCCGGAGCGACGCTGGGGCTGCTCGACGGCGTGCTTGAGGGCGACTCGCTTGGCTCAGGCTCTGCGGAGCCGAGGCCCCTGGCCACGAAGAAGGCGATGAGGCCAACAACCAGGGCGCCCATCAGCGCCACGAGCCCCCACTTCAGCAGGGTGCCACGGTGCGCCGAGGCCCAGGAGGTTTGCGGCCCATCCTCGCCCACCTCCACGGGCGTGGTGCCGGAGAGCGCGGATCTGCGCGGGGCCGGGCTGGGGCTGTCAGCGAATTCGCCGGCGGAGCGCGGAAACACCGGCGCGGGGATCATGGGCTCTGGGTCTGCGACGGGCTCAACCGGGAACGAGGCCTCCTCCGAGCCAGGGCGCGCGAAGGGATTGAGTGCCCCTTCTGCAGTGTCCTCGGCTGGGGCTGGGCCGTCGGCTGCATCCTCTGATGGGAGAGCGCCGCGCCGTGGGCTGGCCTCCGATTCGACGGGGGCTTCCTCAGGCAGCAACGGTTCCTGGAGGTCGTCATCTGGGTTCCAGCCGCGGCGCGGCCGAGCAGTCTCGTCAGACACGGGGCTCACCTCCTCCGTAGCGCCGGTTGGTCACGTTACGTTTGTTCAGACTACCGGGGTGGCCGATCGCCGCGCGAAAACCTCAAGGGAAGGGTAAGGGTGTCAGTGAACCAACACCGCACCGTGGCCGTCGATCTCGACCCCACACCAGCGCCTGAGCCGCGCCGTTGGCCGTGGCCGTGGTACCTGCCAGCCATCATCGGCCCGCTGGCCGTGTTGCTGGCCGGCTGGTTGGTGTTGGCCGGCCTGACGGCGCTGGCTTGGCTCACGTCCCCCGAAGCGGAGTTCAACCCTGCGTTGCGGATCGCGGCAGAGGTGCTGGTGCTGGCCCACGGGGCGCCGGTGGTGATCGCCGGGCAGGCGGTGTCCATCGCGCCGTTGGGCGTGACGCTGATCCTGGTGGTCCTCGGGTTGCCCCTCGCGGGCCATGCCGCCCGGCAGGCGGCTGCCCACGGCGGTGAGCCAGACGACACGGGCCAACTCTGGGTGGACGCTGAACAGCTCGTCATGAAGGTGGGCGGCACGTTCGCCGTCGTCTACACGCTGGCAGTCGCGGTGCTGGCCTACGGGCTGGGCGCTGGCTCCTGGCGCGTGCTGCTGGGAGGCCTCGTGGTGGGCGGGATCGCTGGCTTCCTCGGCGCGAGCCGCGGCATCGGCTTCGACCCCACCGAGGCGTGGCCCCAGTGGCTGCGTTCCGTGCCGCGCGCCATGACGGCCGCGATCCTCACGGTGATTGGCGGCGCCATCGTGCTGACCGCGGTGGCCGTGTGGGCGGGGTGGAGCCGGATCTCCGGCATTGCCGCGGCTCTCGACGGCGGCACCAGCGGGCTGGTCCTGCTCATCGCGCTGCACCTCTTGTACCTGCCCAACATTCTGCTGGCCAGCGCCTCGTGGCTGCTCGGCGCCGGGTTGACGCTGGGCGATGGCTCCATGATCACCATGGCCATCACGGATGCGGGGCTTCTTCCCGCCATCCCCATCTTCGGGGTGGTGCCCGCCAACGGGCTCCACGGCACCGTGCACCTGTGGTGGCTCGTGGTGGGGGCGGCTGCCGGTATTGCCGCGGCGCTCGTAGTTGCCCTGGCCCGTCCGCGTGCCCGGTTCGACGAGACCGCGTTGGTGGGCGGCCTATCCGGAGTCGTTGCAGGCCTCCTGCTGGCCACGTTGGGCGCGTTGGGCTCAGGCGGGCTGGGGGTGGACAGGTTGAGCTACATCGGCGCCCGGATGCCCGAGCTGCTGATCTTCGCGCCCACCCTGCTGGGGCTGGCCGGGGTGCTGGCAGGCCTGGTGCTGGGGCTGATGCGGAGGCCACCCAAGCCGCCCGCAGAGGAGTCCGAGACTGAGCCTCTCGAGACACCGCAACAGCCCACGGCGTAAGGTGTGCGGGTGACCACCCGCGTTGTCGTCCTTCTTTCCGGCTCCGGCACCCTGTGCCAGGCGTTGCTGGATGCCATCGACGGCGGCTCTCTCGATGCGCAAGTGGTCGCCGTCGTTTCAGATCAAGCCTCCGCCTACGGGCTCGAGCGTGCCCGCAGGGCTGGCATCCCCGCCGTGGCCCATCCGTTGCCCAAGGGCGCGGATCGCGGACAGTGGGATGCCGAGCTGGCCAGCATCGTCGAGGGCTTCAAGCCGGATCTGGTGGCCTCCGCCGGGTTCATGAAGCTGCTGGGAGCCCAGTTCCTGGCCCGCTTCGGTGGCCGCACCATCAACACCCATCCAGCTCTATTGCCCAGCTTCCCCGGCATGCACGGGCCTCGCGACGCGCTGGCCGCCGGAGTGAAAGTGGCCGGGGCAACGGTCTTCCTCGTGGACGCCGGTGTGGACACCGGTAAGATCCTGCTCCAAGGGGCCGTTGACGTGTTGGACGACGATGACGTCGAAACGCTCCACGAACGCATCAAGGTGGTTGAACGCCGCCTCCTGATCCAGGCCGTCTCCGAATGGAAGAAGAAGGAACACCCGTGACCGAGCTGACCCCGCTGCGCCGAGCCCTTGTTTCCGTCTATGACAAGACGGGGCTGATCGAACTGGGTCGTGATCTTGCGGCCGCCGGCATCGAGATCGTCTCGACCGGCTCCACCGCGGCAAAGCTGGCCGACGCGGGGATCGAGGTGACCGGCATCGAGGACGTCACCGGTTTCCCCGAGTGCCTCGACGGCCGAGTCAAGACGCTCCACCCACACGTGCATGCCGGAATCCTGGCGGACCGCCGCCTCGAAACCCACCGCGAACAGCTCGACGACCTGGGCGTGGCCCCCTTCGACCTGGTGATCACCAACCTGTACCCGTTCGCGGCCACGGTCGCCTCCGGGGCCTCAGAGGACGAGTGCATCGAGCAGATCGACATCGGTGGCCCCACCATGGTGCGCGCCGCGGCGAAGAACCACGCGTCGGTGGCCGTCATCACCTCGGCTGAGCAGTACCCCATGCTCCGTGCCGCGCTCGCCGCGGGCGGCTTCACGCTGGCGCAGCGCAAGGAACTGGCCGCTGCCGCCTTCGTGCACACCGCCACCTACGACGTCGCGGTTGCCTCCTGGATGACCCACGAGGTCGTGGAGCAGCCTTCTTCGGGCTTCTCCGGCTGGTATGGGGCCACGTGGCACAAGGTCGCGGACCTACGCTACGGCGAGAACTCCCACCAGAAGGCCGCCGTCTACCGCAACAGCAACGGCACCGCCGGCCTCGCGGATGCGACGCAGCTGCACGGCAAGGAGATGAGCTACAACAACTACGTCGATTCCGACGCCGCTCGCCGCGCCGCCTACGATTTCGATGAGCCCGCCGTCGCCATCATCAAGCACGCCAACCCCTGCGGGATCGCCACCGGCGCAGATATCGCCGAGGCGCACCGCAAGGCTCACGAATGTGACCCCGTCTCGGCCTTCGGTGGCGTGATCGCCGCCAACCGGCTGGTGTCCGTGGAGATGGCCCGCCAGGTGGCGGAGATCTTCACCGAAGTCATCGTCGCGCCCGGCTACGAGGAGGGCGCCGTCGAGGTGCTCGCCGCGAAGAAGAACCTGCGCATCCTGATCGCTGAGCCCGCCAGCAACGACGGCGTGGCCATCCGCGAGATCGACGGCGGCCTGCTCGTGCAGGAGACGGATTCGATCGACGCCGACGGCGACAACCCGGCCAACTGGACCCTTGCCGCTGGTGAGGCGGCGGACGAGGCCACCCTCGCCGATCTTGTGTTCGCCTGGCGCGCCGTCCGCGCCGTCAAGTCCAACGCCATCCTGCTGGCCACCGACGGCGCATCCGTCGGCGTGGGCATGGGCCAGGTCAACCGCGTGGATTCCTGCCACCTCGCCGTGGATCGCGCCGGCGACCGGGCGGCAGGCTCCGTGGCGGCCTCAGACGCGTTCTTCCCGTTCGCCGATGGGCCGCAGGTGCTGATCGACGCGGGCGTGCGCGCCATCGTCCAGCCGGGCGGATCGGTGCGTGACCAGGAGGTCATCGACGCCGTGGCCGCTGCAGGCATCACGATGTACTTCACCGGCACCCGCCACTTCTTCCACTGACGGAGGTTTCCCATGACCGCAGCCAAGCTCGACGGCAAGGCCACCGCCGCTGCCATCAAGGCCGAACTGACCACCCGGGTCGCCGCGCTGCGCGAGCGGGGAGTGGTGCCTGGGCTGGCGACCGTGCTCGTCGGCTCAGATCCGGCCAGCCAGAACTACGTTCGGATGAAGCACCGCGACTGTGAAGAGGTGGGCATCGCCTCCATCCAGGTGGAGTTGCCGGAAGATGCAACTGCTGAGCAGCTCCGCAGCGCCATCGAGGGGCTCAACCAGGATCCGGCCTGCACCGGCTACATCGTGCAGCTCCCCATCCCCAAGCACCTGGACGAGAACTGGGCGTTGTCCCTCATCGACCCGGACAAGGATGCGGATGGGCTCCACCCCATCAACCTGGGGCGACTCGTGCTCAACGAGCCCGCCACGTTGCCGTGCACGCCGCGCGGCATCGTCGAGCTCCTGCGCCGCCACGACGTGGAGCTGCGCGGGGCCGAGGTGTGCGTTGTGGGCCGCGGGATCACGGTGGGGCGCCCGCTGGGCCTCATCCTGACTCGTCGCAGCGAGAACGCCACCGTCACCCTCTGCCACACTGGCACCCGTGATCTGGCGGAGCACACGCGTCGGGCAGACATCGTGGTGGCTGCGGCGGGGGTGCCGGGGATGATCACGGCCAGCATGATCCGCGAAGGCGCTGCCTTGGTTGATGTCGGTGTCAGCCGGGTGGACGGCAAGACCGTCGGTGACCTGGCTCCCGACGTGTGGGACAAGGCGGGTTTCGTCACGCCCAACCCTGGTGGGGTTGGCCCTATGACGCGCGCGATGCTGCTCAGCAACGTGGTGGACAGGGCGGAGCTCATCGCCGACGGTGCGGTGGTTGGCCCCGACGGCGCGAGCCCCGCCTCTGACGCTGCGGCTCCCGTCGCGGATCGTGCAGACTGATTCCATGATCTTTGGCGGCAGGCTGCAGAGCCGTCTGGCGAGGAGGGGCCGCGACAAGCCGGCGGATTCCTACCCAGACAGCCCTTGGGCGCTGGCCCTCTCGCTGAGCATTCTGAGCGTTGGTGTGGTGCTCGCGATGCTGGGGCGTTGGCGGATGGCCTCTGTGCTGATCGGCGGGTCGCTGCTGGTGGCCGCCGTGCTGCGGCTGGCCCTGCCGCGCCGTGTCTCCGGCCTGCTGGTGGTGCGCAGGCGGTGGATCGACGTGTCAGTGATGACCGTCCTCGGGGTCGCCGTCGTGGCGCTGGCCTTCATCGTCCCGCCGTCGGCCCCCTGACGCTGATTGAGCCAGGCCCAGCTTCACCCGGGGGGCGCGCCCCAGCTGTGACCCGGCTGGGCCGGCATGGGTGCCCAACCATTGCCACGGCTCAAGATGCGGTGCACCTCAGGCCTTTGATGCGAGACCAGCTCGGCCAGTTCGCGGTGCAAGGCGATCCACGAAGCAGGCGGCTGGCCGCGGGTCACTGAATCCAGCCGGCCGCGGAGCAGCGACAGCTCCGTCGTGTTCTGGATGAAGTCACGCAGCAGTGGGCGATCCTTCCCGGCGGCGGCCACCATGCGTCGGCGTGCCCCCAAGTCATGGAGCCAACCAGCTTCGAGCGGGCTGATCCAGCCGAAGTGCACCAGCGCGGGCAGCTGACGGGCAACCATGTCGCGTTCGCGGCCGCGGGCTCGGATACCAACGATGATGAGGCCGATGAAGACCGCCAACTCGATGGCGGCGGCCACGAAGAGGCCAGCCGTTCCCATCAGCTCCATGGAGCCGTTGTGCAGGAAGTGGAGCGCCACGGCAAGGCACCAACCCAGGAACGGCCAGACCAGGCGCATGGCGCCACGTGCGTTCAGCCCGGCCCAGATGCCGATGGATACGATGATGGTCAGCATGGGGTGCAGGTATGCCACCAGCAGCAGCCGCACGAAGATGATCTGGGTGGATTCCGCCATGGTTTCAGGCATCAGGGCGTAGCTGATGTGTTCGATCCAGGCGAAGCCGAGTCCCACCATGCCGCCGTAGACGATGGCATCAGTGAGGCTGTTCATCTCCGCCCGCCCCCGCCGGGTGCTGAGCAGCACGATCACCAGGAAGAGCCCCTTGGTCGACTCCTCGATGAGCGGCGCCGAGAACATGGCCGTGGCGGTCTCAGACTCCGTGGTGTACAACACGATGGTGTTGACGATGCCGCTGATCAGCGCCGAGACGCCGGCTCCCCAGAGGAAGGCGCCCAGCACGAAGAGCGGGGGCTCCGGCTCCCACCGGTCCAGCCAATGCAGGAACCAGACGCCCGCGGCCAGCACCACGGTGAACGTGGTCACCGCCACCAGGGATTGCGCCACCGGCCGTTCCAGGAAGACGAGCAATCCAAGCGCCGTCGCGAGCCCGCCCACGATGAGGAAGATGATCGGCACCGCGACGGCCTGCTGCTTGTGTCGCAGCGCTCGTGCATGGATGGGGTAGTGCGCAGGGGACGGCTGGGTGGGCCGTTGCGGCGGTGGAAAATCGGTCGTCACAGGCATACCGTAGCCGCCCACGCATGTCGTGCCCCCAATCGGGGCAGTTGGGGACGGGGTTACGATGGGCCCGTGCAGCAGACCACCAATGCCTCGTCGGAGATTCTGGACCCGGCAAACCCCTCGGCAGATCCACGCCCAGTGCCGCCCCGAGGGCAGCGCTATCGGCTCTTCGGGGAGATGCTGATCTTCGCCATCATCAGCCTGATCGCATCCTGGGTGCTCAGCTACGAGGCCATCCTGTTGGCAGCCAACCCGGATGCTGAGCTGGCGTGTTCCATCAACTCGCTGTTTGACTGCGCCACCGTCGGCAAGACGTGGCAGGCGAAGGTGTTCGGCTTCCCCAACGCATTCCTGGGTATGATCGCGGAGCCCGTGGTCATGACCATCGCTGTGGCCTCGCTCTTCGGTGTACGGTTCCCGCGCTGGTTCATGTTTACCGCCAATGTCATCTACCTGCTGGGCGTCATCTTCGCCTACTGGCTGCTGTACCAGTCCACCTTCGAGATCGGTGCACTGTGCCCCTGGTGCATCACCGTGACCATCTCCACCACCTTCGTGTTCTGGTCCATGACGGCGTGGAACATCCAGGAACGCAACCACTACTTCTCGGAGAAGACCGCGGAGAAGCTGGAACGGTTCCACCGCGGCGGATGGCTGACGATCGCGCTCATGGTGTGGCTGGCGGCCGTGTTGTTGCTGGAAATCGTGAAGTGGGCGCCCACCTACCTCTGAGCCGGTTCGAACCGCTCCCTCAAGGGCGGTAGAGTCTCTGTGTAGGACCTACCCGTTCCAAGAGAGGAATGAGAAGTGAGCACTGGAGCTCCCGTCAAGATCGCCGTCACCGGCGCCGCTGGTCAGATTTGTTACAGCCTGCTGTTCCGCATTGCCAGCGGTTCGCTGCTGGGGGACACCCCCATCGAGCTGCGTCTGCTGGAAATCACCCCCGCCCTGAAGGCGCTTGAAGGCGTCGTCATGGAACTGGATGACTGCGCCTTCGGCAACGTCGTCAACATCGAGATCGGCGATGACCCCAAGAAGGTCTTCGACGGCGTCAACATGGCCATGCTCGTGGGCGCCATGCCCCGCAAGGCTGGCATGGAGCGCGGCGACCTGCTGTCGGCCAACGGTGCCATCTTCACCGCCCAGGGCAAGGCCCTCAATGAGGTGGCCGCAGATGACGTCAAGGTGCTCGTCACCGGCAACCCCGCCAACACCAACGCGCTGATCGCCATGAAGAACGCACCGGACATCCCGGCTGAGCAGTTCAACGCGCTGACCCGCCTCGACCACAACCGCGCGCTCTCGCAGCTCGCCGCCAAGCTGAACGTGCCTGTGGACACCATCACGAACATGACCATCTGGGGCAACCACTCGGCCACCCAGTACCCGGATCTGTTCAACGCCAAGGTGGACGGCAAGAACGCCGCTGAGCTGGTCAACGACCAGGACTGGTTGGAGAACACCTTCATCCCCACCGTCGCCAAGCGCGGCGCGGCCATCATCGAGGCCCGCGGCCTGTCGTCGGCAGCTTCGGCCGCCAACGCCACCGTTGAGCACATGCGTGACTGGGCGCTGGGCACCCCGGATGGCGATTGGGTCTCCATGGCCGTTCCGTCGGATGGTTCCTACGGCGTGCCCGAGGGCCTCATCTCCTCGTTCCCGTGCACCGTCAAGGACGGCAAGTATGAGATCGTCCAGGGCCTCGAGATCAACGAGTTTTCGCGCGCCAAGATCGACGCCTCCGTTGCCGAGTTGGCAGACGAGCGCGACGCAGTCGCCGAGCTCGGCCTCATCTGACCCAGCTGAAAAACAAGACCGGGTTTTTCCTGCACATCTCGCCGCATAGCGAAGATCTGCAGGAATAACCCTGCCGAAGAAAAACCGGCCCGCCCCCTTTCGGGGACGGGCCGGTTTCCTGTTTCAGATGATCAGTGGTCCAGGGCGCCTGCGGCGCCGGCACCGGTCATGGAGCGAACCTCCATCTCGGCGCCCTGATCGGCGAACTGATCGCCGTCAGGCTTGACCACGGAGCCCAGCCAGCCGAGGAAGAAGCCCACCGGCACCGAGATGATCGCCGGGGAATCCCACGGGAACCACGAGAAATCGGCGTTGGGGAACATCGAGCCCTTGCTGCCCGACACGGCGGGGGAGAAGGCGATCAGCACGATGGCGGTGATGAGGCCACCGGTGATGGACCACACTGCGCCCGCCGTGGAGAACTTCTTCCAGTACAGCGAGTACAGGATGGAGGGCAGGTTGGCCGAGGCCGCGATGGCGAACGCCAGCGACACGAGGAACGCCACGTTCTGTTCCTTCGCCAGGATGCCACCCAGGATGGCGACCACACCGATGATGACCGACGTCCAGCGGGCGACCTTCACCTCCTTGGCAGGGTCCGCCTTGCCGTCCTTCAACACGTTGTTGTAGATGTCGTGCGCGAAGGAGGCTGACGCGGTGATGGCCAGGCCGGCGACCACGGCGAGGATGGTGGCGAACGCCACGCCCGCGATGATGGCCATCAGCACGGCACCACCCAGGTGGTAGGCGAGGGCCGGGGCTGCCGCGTTGGCGCCACCGGGCATGCCCCGGATGGCCTCGGGGCCGACGAGCCACGCAGCGCCGTAGCCGAGCACCATGGTGAAGAGGTAGAACGCGCCGATGAGGCCGATGGCCCAGGTCACGGAACGACGTGCTTCCTTGGCGGTGGGCACGGTGTAGAAGCGCATCAGCACATGCGGCAGGCCGGAGGCGCCGAGCACGAGCGCGATGCCCATGGAGATCAGGCCAATCGGATCCGTGTAGCGCTCCATGGGAGCCAGCAGATCGAAGGTGGGCAGCTCGGGGTTGGCGGCCTTGTCTGCGGCCGTCTTGTCGATGGCCTCGCCGATCAGCGCGGACATGTTGAAGCCCTTGAACAGCAGCACCCAGATGGTCATGATGCCAGCGCCGGCGATCAGCAGCACGGCCTTGATCATCTGCACCCACGTGGTGCCCTTCATGCCACCGATGAGCACGTAGCCCACCATCAGCGCGCCCACGATGCCGATGACCAGGTTCTGGCCCCAACCCGAGGAGATGCCCAGCAGCAGCGACACCAGCGCGCCTGCGCCGGCCATCTGCGCGAGCAGGTAGAAGAAGGAGATGACAAGGGTCGACGTGGCGGCCGCGGTGCGCACGGGCTTCTGGCGCATGCGGAAGCTCAGCACGTCGGCCATCGTGTACTTGCCCGTGTTGCGCAGCGGTTCGGCCACGAGCAGAAGGGCCACCAGCCATGCCACGAGGAAGCCGACGGAGTAGAGCAGGCCGTCGTAACCATAGAGCGCGACAGCGCCCACGATGCCGAGGAAGGATGCGGCGGAGAGGTAGTCGCCAGCGATCGCGAAGCCGTTCTGCCGGCCGTCGAACTGGGCGCCGCCGGTGTAGAAGTCTCCGGCCTTCTTCTTGCCGCCTTGGCTCACCTTGATCACGACGAACATGGTGATGACGACGAAGGCGGCGAAGATACCGATGTTGATGGCGGGGTTGCCGAGCTGCTCGGTTTCGAGGTACATCATCGTGCGCTGGCCTCCAAGTCTGCACGCAGTTCTTCTGCGATGGGGTCAACCTTCTTGTTCATGTGACGGATGTAGAGCCAGGTGATCAGGAAGGTGCTGACGAACTGAGCGATGCCGAACAGGAAGCCGAACGAGACGTTGCCGAACACCGGCATCATCATCAGGTCCTTGGCGAAGATGGCGCCGAGGACGTAGGCGAGGTACCAGACCAGGAACACCACGGTCATCGGGAATGCGAAGGACCTGAAGACCTTCTTCAGGCGTCCGAATTCCTCGGACTTCTGTACCCGGTGGAACTCCTCTGGGGGGATTGTGCCCTTGTAGGGCGGTTGTGCGTCAGCCATGACGATTCTCCTCAGGGGGATGTCGCGCGTCGTTGCGCGGAAGCAATGTAGCAACCCACCACGGCTCCTGTGGGGATGTTCGCATTTTCTGATTTCTCCACGTGGCGTGGGGCAATCCCTTGTGGACGCGTGGTCACGGGCGTTCCAGACGGGGGGCGCTAGGCTGTGCGCCATGCATCAGCTCGTCGTCACTCTCGACTGCCCCGATCGCCCCGGCATCGTTCACGCGATCACCGGCGGCATCGTCCAGGCCGGTGGCAACATCACCGAACTCCAGCAGTTCTCCTCCCCGGATACCGGGCGCTTCTTCACCCGGCTCCAGGTGGAGGGTGCCGCGCCGGAGCAATTGCGCGGTGCGATCGAGCAAGCCACAGCTGGTTTCGACGCCAAGCTGAGGGTCGACGACGCGCGCCGCCCGGTGCGCACCCTCATCCTCGCCTCCAAGGCGGGCCACGCGCTCAACGACCTGCTGTTCCGCTGGAAGGGCGGCGACCTGCCCATCGACGTGGTGGGCATCATGGCCAACCACGCCGTTCTGGCCCCCATGGCTGCCTTCTACGACGTGCCGTTCAAGCACCGCTTCGTCACCCCAGAGACCAAGCCGGATTTCGAGGCCGAGATCCGCACGGTCGTGGAAGAACAGGACATCGAACTTGTGGTGCTGGCCCGCTACATGCAGATCCTCAGCCCGGAGCTCTGCGAGTTCCTGGCTGGCCGCGCCATCAACATCCACCACTCCTTCCTGCCCGGTTTCAAGGGCGCCAACCCGTACCGGCAAGCGCACACCCGCGGCGTGAAGCTCATCGGCGCCACCGCCCACTTCGTGACGGGGGATCTCGACGAGGGCCCCATCATCGAGCAAAACGTGGTGCGCGTGGACCACACGATGGATGTGGCCAAGCTGGTGCGCAAGGGTCAAGCGCAGGAATCGCAGACCCTCGCGGAGGCCGTAAGGCTGTTCGCGGAGCACCGGGTGCTCGCCGACGGCGACCGCACCGTGATCTTCCGCTGACCGGGGCATCGTGTTAGGCGACATCGCCCTCATCGGCCTCTTCATCCTCATCGGCGGCGTGTTCGCCGCCGCGGAGATGGCGCTGGTGACCCTGCGGGAGTCCCAGGTGCGGCAACTGGCGGGGAAGGGCAAGCGTGGCCGAGCCATCGAGCGGCTGACCAGCAACCCCAACCTGTTCCTCTCCTCGGTGCAGATCGGCGTGACCGTCTCTGGCATGCTCTCGGCCGCCTTCGGTGGCGCCACCATCGCGGCCCGGCTCACCCCCGTTCTGGTGCGGTGGGGCATGCCCGAGTACATCGCGGCGCCACTGTCGCTGATCCTCGTCACTTCGGTGATTGCCTACTTCTCCATCGTGGTGGGCGAACTCACCGCCAAGCGGTTGGCCATGCAGCGCTCCGAGGCCTTCTCGCTGGCCTTGGCCCCCCTGATCTCAGGGATCGCCACGCTGGCCCGCCCCCTCATCTGGGGCCTCGACATCAGCACCAACTTCCTCGTCCGCCTCCTGGGTGGCGATCCCAAGCTGGCCAAGGACGCCGTCACGGACGAGGAACTGCGGGCCATGGTCGTGAGTTCCTCCACTCTGGGCGTTGAGGAGCGCGGCATCGTCGACGAGTTGTTCGACGCCGGCGAGCTCAGCCTGCGCGAGGTGATGGTGCCGCGCACCGAAGTGGATTTCCTCCCGGCCGACATGCCCATCTCGCTTGCGTACCGCGAGGTGCGCGGCGCTCCGCACTCGCGGTATCCGGTCACCGATGGCTCGCCGGATCAGATCGCCGGTTTCATCCATGTGCGCGACCTCATGGACGTCGAAGGAGCGGCCCGCGCCGGTGCGGTGCGCACCCTGGTGCGTGAGGTGCTCTTCTTGCCTGAGACCGTGAAGATCCTCACCGCCATGACGGCCATGCGTGGTCAGGGGGCCCACCTCGCCGTCGTACGTGACGAGTACGGCGGCACCGCTGGGATCGTGACGCTGGAGGATCTCTTCGAAGAGCTCATCGGCGACATCACCGACGAGTACGACGTGCCCGGTGAAGAGGGGCTGCGTGAGGTGAACGAACTCGATGGGCTCACCACCATTGAGGAGTTTGCGGAACTCACGGGCCACGTCATCCCCGAGGGCCCCTACGACACGGTGGCTGGCTACTACATGCAGGTTGTCGGAAAACTGCCAGTCTCGGGTGGCATGATCACCGTGATGCTTGAGCCGGTCTCGGATCTGCCGGAAGCCAGATCCGCATGGTTCACGCTGGAGGTCACCCAACTGGACGGTCGCCGGGCCTCGTGGTTCGCGCTGCGCAAGGCGGCCCCACCGGAGGCGGAAGACGACGAAGGAGCCGCGGATGCCTGATGACGGCATGGGGTTGCTGACCAGCAACCGTGTGGAGCCGTTGTTGCGCGCCGCCGTCGAACATCAGGGCGGCACGCTGTTGGGGTGGTCCCTCGACCATGTCGACGCAGCGCCGGAGCGCTCCACCACCGCCACCTACCTCGCCCAGATCCGCTGGCCACACGGCGAACGCTCCGAATTGCTCGGGGTGAGCGCACGCAGTGGTGAACTGTCTGCCTCGGATGCCCGGGCGGAGATCTTCGACGACGGCCAGCGGCGCGTGGCCGTGTGGCTCTACCCCAACGACCCTGATCTCCTGGGCCTCCCGACGGCGGCCTATCCGGAGCGGATGGCCGAGGCCTTGAACCGGGGCGCCGTATTTTCCGAACCGGTCACTGCCGGGCAGCTGTCGCTGGCCATGATCGGCTACCGGCCCCGCCGTCGGGCCGTGGTGAAGGTGGCGGTGACCGATCCGCACGAGGTGTTCTATGTCAAGGTGCTGCGCGAGCGGGTCTTTGCCGACGTGTACGGCAAGCACACCGTGCTGCGCGACGCGGGTATTCCCGCTCCCCAGGTGGCGTTGACCACACCAGATCATCTGCTGGTGACTCGCGAGCTGCCGGGCACGGCGCTGGCTCGGGCCCTCTTCGAGCCAGGCACCCCCTGCAGCGCCGAAGACCTCATCGGCATCCTCGACGCCATGCCCGCTACCGTTGCGCAGCTCGAACGGCGCGCGCCGTGGGCGGATGCCGTGGGCCACTATTCCCGCCTCGTGTCGGCCACCCTTCCGGAGGCAGGGGAGGAGCTTGACTGGATGGCGGGGGAGATCAGCACTCGGCTGGCCAAGTATCCGCCCGGCAACGAGCCCACGCACGGCGACTTCCACGAGGGGCAGTTGCGGGTGGCGGGCGGCCGCATCGTCGGCATCCTGGACGTCGATACCATCGGCCCCGGCCGCCGCGCCGATGATCTGGCCTGCCTGATCGGGCATCTCTCCACCATCCAGCGGATGAATCCCGAGCAGGAGGCCAAGGTGCGCGATCTATTGGCCGCATGGGTGCCGGTCTTCGACCGGCGAGTCGACCCGGTGGAACTTCGGCTTCGGGCAGCCGCGGTCATCATCTCCCTGGCAACCGGTCCGTACCGCAGCCAGGAGGTTGACTGGCGGCAGCAGACGCTCCAGATGATCCGCTCGGCGGCGGCCTTGGTGCGCCAGGTCTCCTGACCTTGAGCAGGATTGTTGCGTCTCTATAACGATCCAAAAGCGGACGAGCATTGATGCAGCCTGCAGGGGTATTGTCGGCTTGCCCAATCTGAACTGATCCAAGGAGGATCTTCGTGAAGAAGTCTCTGCTGAGCATCGTCTCGCTCGCGGCAGTCAGCGCGCTCGCGCTGTCGGCGTGCGCTGAGCCCCCGGCCACCACTGAGCCCGGCGGCACCGACACCCCCGCCACCACCGAAACCAGCGCCCCCGGCACCGAGACCACCGCGGCTGAGGCCCCGGCCCCGGCCGAAGGTGCGGATTACCTCGCCTGCATGGTCTCCGATGCTGGCGGCTTCGATGACAAGTCGTTCAACGAGACCGCTCACAACGGCATGAAGCGTGCCGAGGCCGAGCTCGGCATCAAGACCAAGGAGATCGAGTCCAACGCTGAGGGCGAGTACCCCGGCAACGTGCAGTCGATGATCGACGCCAAGTGCAACATGATCATCACCGTGGGCTTCGCCCTGGCCAACGCCACCGAGGCCGCCGCCAAGCAGAACCCCGATGTGAAGTTCACCATCGTTGACTTCGGCTCCTTCGAAGGTGTCGACAACGCCAAGGGCCTCCTCTTCAACGCCGCCCAGCCGTCGTTCCTCGCCGGTTACGCCGCCGCCGCCATGTCGCAGACCGGCACCGTTGGCACCTTCGGTGGCGCCAACTACCCCACCGTCTCCGTCTTCATGGACGGCTTCCAGCAGGGCGTGCTGCACCACAACACCGCCAAGGGCACTGACGTCAAGGTCATCGGCTGGGACGAGGCCAAGCAGGACGGCCAGTTCATCGGCGGCAACAACCCGTTCGGTGACATCCCCGGTGGCAAGAACACCGCCAACACCCTGATCGCCCAGGGCGCAGACATCATCTTCCCCGTCGCTGGCCCCGCCGGCACCGGTGCGCTCCAGGCTGCCCAGGAATCCGGTGGCAAGGTCAACGTGATGTGGGTGGACGCCGATGGCTACCTCTCGCAGCCTGATTACGCCGCCAACATCATCACCTCGGCTCAGAAGGCCATGGACCTCGCGGTCTTCGAGGCGATCAAGGCTGATATCGACGGCACCTTCTCCTCCGAGCCCTACGTTGGCACCCTGGAGAACGACGGCGTGCTGCTGGCACCGTTCCACGACTTCGAGTCGAAGCTCCCCGCGGGCCTGACCGACGAACTGGCACAGCTTGAGCAGGACATCATCTCCGGCGCCATCAAGATCACCTCGCCCAGCCAGCCCTGAGTTGATCCACTGAGTGGCAACTGAGTAGGCATCAGTAAGGGAGGGGCGCATTCGCGCCTCTCCCTTACTCATCCCCCATGGCGGCACTGTGGCCGCTACGCTGAACCTCCAAGCCAACGACGGCGAAGAAAGGTCGACGTGACGACGAAAACTCCCGTGCTCTCCCTTCAGGGAATCACGAAGCGATTTGGCTCGCTGACCGCGAACGACTCCATCAGCATCGACATCGTTCCTGGGCGGATCCACTGCCTGTTGGGTGAGAACGGCGCAGGCAAGTCCACCCTCATGAACATCCTGTTCGGGCTCCTTGAGCCGGATGAGGGGCGCATCATGCTGGGCGACGAGCCGTTGAAGGTGTCCAACCCGAAGGAAGCCACGGCCGCCGGCATCGGCATGGTGCACCAGCACTTCATGCTCATCCCCGTCTTCACCGTCGCCGAGAACATGGTGCTGGGTTACGAACCCGGCAAGGCCGGCCTGCTCGACCTCAACGCAGCACGCAAGAAGGTGCGCGAGCTGAGCGAACGCTACAAGCTCGACGTCGACCCAGATGCGCTGGTCGAAGATCTCCCCGTGGGCATCCAGCAGCGGGTTGAGATCCTCAAGGCGCTCGCCAACGACGCCACCTACCTGATCTTCGACGAGCCCACCGCCGTGCTCACCCCGCAGGAGATCGACGAACTGATGGTGGTCATGAAGGCACTGCGCGACGAGGGCCGCGCCATCGTGTTCATCACCCACAAGCTGCGCGAGGTGCGCGAGGTGGCCGATGACATCACCGTGATCCGTCGCGGCAAGGTCGTCGGCACCGCTGATCCCACGGATTCCGAGGGCGAGATGGCCTCGATGATGGTGGGCCGCGCAGTGTCGCTGTCCGTCGAGAAGGAACCGCCGAACATCGGTGAGGAGCGCCTCGTCATCGACAACCTCACCGTGGCCAGCCCCAACGGTCAGGTCGCGGTGGATCACCTGTCGTTGACGGTGCGTGGCGGCGAGATCGTCTGCATCGCTGGTGTGCAGGGCAACGGCCAAACCGAACTGGCCGAGACGCTGCTGGGCACCATGACGCCGCTCTCCGGCACCATCAAGCTCGACGGCACGGACATCACGCACGCCAAGCCCGCCAAGACCATCAAGGCCGGCCTCGGCTTCGTGCCGGAGGACAGGCACCGCGACGGTTTCGTGGGGGAGTTCTCCATCGCGGAGAACCTGGTGCTCAACAACCTCGACGAGTACAGCCGCTTCGGCTCGCTGGATCTGAAGCGGATCGCGGACAACGCGATCGCGCGCGTCGAGGAGTTCGACATCCGTACCGGCTCCCACACCCAGCCCGTCAAGTCCCTCTCGGGTGGCAACCAGCAGAAGGTGGTGTTGGCGCGCGAGCTGTCGCGCCCGCTGTCACTCCTGCTCGCCAGCCAGCCCACCCGCGGCGTCGACGTCGGCGCCATCGAATTCCTGCACAAGCGCATCGTTGAGGAGCGTGACCGCGGTACCGCCGTGATGATCGTCTCGACGGAGTTGGAAGAGGTTGAATCCCTCGCAGACCGGATCGTCGTGATGTACCGAGGCAAGATCGTCGGCATCGTGGATCCAGACACCCCGCGTGACGTCCTCGGCCTCATGATGGCCGGCATCAACCACGACGACGCGGTCAAGGCCGCGGAGGAGGCACGAGCATGAGCACGGACCAGAAGGCCGATGTGGAGGCCGTGAAGGCTCCTCGCCCCGCCTGGGTGCAGACCACCATCATCACCTTGGCCTCGCTGATCCTCGCGTTTGCCGTGGGTGCAGTGGTCATGGTCATCTCCGATGCCGAGGTGGCCCAAACTTGGACGTACTTCTTCTCCCGCCCCGGTGACGCGCTTGCCGCGTCGTGGGACAAGATCTCCGCCACGTTCTACGCCATGTGGGTGGGCTCCATGGGCTCCTGGGTGGCCATCACCAACACGACGGCGGAGGCCGCGCCGCTGATCGCCGCCGGCCTCGGCATCGCTGTCGCGTTCCGAGCCGGCCTGTTCAACATCGGTGGCCAGGGCCAGGCCATGATGGGTGCCCTCGTGGCGGCCTTCATCGGCTTCACCATCAAGGGCCTTCCCCTCGTGGTGCACCTGCCGCTCGCGTTGGTGGCGGGCATCATCGCTGGCGCCATCTGGGGCGGCATCGTCGGCCTGCTGAAGGCCCGCACCGGCGCCCATGAGGTGATCCTCACCATCATGATGAACTACATCGCGGGCAGCCTCCTGGCGTTCCTGATGATGCAGAAAGCGTTCCAGACGCCGGGCCGCACGGATCCCATCTCGCCGGTTCTCGAGTGGAGCGCCACCATGCCGCGCTTGGCCGGCACCCGCCTCCACCTCGGCTTCTTCCTCGCCATCCTGGCGGCAGTGGGAGTGTGGTGGCTGCTCGAGCGCACCAAGTTCGGCATCCACCTCAAGGCCGTGGGCCTCAACCCCAACGCGGCGGCCACCTCCGGTGCCAGCGTGCCCAACGTGACCATGCTCACCATGGCGCTGGCGGGCGGCCTGGCTGGCCTCGGCGGCGTGATCACCGTGACCGCACCTGATCTGTTGACGGGCACCCCGCCGCAGATGACGGGCACCATCATCGGCACGCTGGGCTTCGACGCCATCACCGTGGCGTTGTTGGGCCGCTCCCGCCCGCTGGGCGTGGTGTTCGCTGGCCTGCTGTTCGGTGCCCTGAAGGCATCGCGCCGCACGATGGTGGTCATGGCCGGCACGCCGGACAAGCTCACTGATCTCATTCAGGCGCTGATCGTGCTCTTCGTGGCCGCCCCCGCATTCGTCGTGTGGGTGTTGCCGTTCCTGAGAGAGCGAAAAGCGAAGAAGTCAATCGAAGCGTCCAAGAAGGTGGCGGCAGCATGAGCATCCAGACCCAGACTCATCCTGACAACGACCTGACGCTGGTGCAGAGGGTCGAATCCCCCGAGGCCAAGGCGCAGCGGCTCTCCGTCGGCATCCTGGTCACGGTGCTCGGCGCCATCCTCTTCTTCATGGCCTTCACTGTGAACAAGTCCGGCCGCATCGCCCTGTCTGATGCGCTCGCGGACGTTCAGTTGCCCACACTGGAGCTGCCCGGCACCGCCACGGTGCTGATCTCCTCGCTGCTGGTGCTCGGCGCCGGCATCGGCTACCTCACTGGCAAGATCCACGGGCGTGCCCGCACCTGGCTGGCCGTCATCGCCGGCCTCGGCATCCTCGTCGGTTTCCTCGTGTGGGCAGCCGCCAGTTCCACGCTTCCCTTCACGCTCACCTCGCAGCTGAACCTCACGCTGGAGTACGCGACCCCGCTGTTCTTCGGAGTGCTCGGCGGTGTTCTGGCTGAGCGGGCCGGCGTCGTCAACATCGCCATCGAGGGCATGTTCCTCACCTCGGCGTTCGCGGCCTCGCTCACCTACGCGGTCACGAAGTCCTTCATCGCCGCGCTTTTTGCCGCGGCCATCGCGGGCCTCATGATGGCCGCCGTGCTGGCCCTGTTCACGCTGCGCTACCTGGTGGACCACGTGATCATCGGTGTGGTCATCAACCTGCTGGCCACGGGCCTGACGGGCTTCATCTACCAGCAGTTGGTGGCGAAGAATCCGGCCGCCTACGGTTCCGTGACGCCCATGATGCCGTTCCGGATCCCGGTGTTGGAATCCATCCCGTTCATCGGGCCCATCCTGTTCTCGCTGCGGCCGTTGACCTATCTGGCGTTCATCGCGGTGCCGCTGGTGTGGTTCCTCATCTTCCGCACCAAGTGGGGTCTGCGCGTGCGCTCCGTCGGCGAGCACCCGCACGCAGCAGACACGGTGGGCATCAACGTGATCTGGACGAAGGCCTCGGCCGTGCTGCTGGGCGGCATCTTCGCCGGCCTCGGCGGTGCCTACTTCACCATCGGCTCCGTGGGCGCCTTCCAAGACAACAACCCGACGGCGGGTTACGGCTTCATCGCCCTTGCGGCAGTGATCATGGGGCGTTGGCACCCCATCCTGGGTGCCCTCGTGGCGCTGTTCTTCGGCTTCGCCCGCGCGTTGGCGCAGACCACCAAGCTGATGGCGCTGCCCATCCCGGGCGACTTCATCGAGATGCTGCCGTACCTGGCCACCATCATCGCGGTGGCGGGCCTGGTTGGGCGGGTGCGCGCGCCTGCCGCAGATGGCGCGCACTTCGTGAAGAGCCACTGATGCCTGAGATCGATTGGGAGGGCCTGCGGGCCACTGCGCGCAGCGTCATGGCCCGCGCCTACGCCCCCTACTCGAACTATCGGGTGGGGGCTGCGGCGCTGGCGGACGACGGGCGCGTGGTGAGCGGCTGCAACGTGGAGAACGCTGGGTACGGCGTGACCCTCTGCGCGGAGTGCGGGCTGATCTCGGAACTTGTCGCCGGCGGGGGAGGGCGCCTGGTGGCGTTCACCTGTGTCGGCGGTGAGGGCGATCTCATCACGCCCTGCGGCCGCTGCCGGCAGCTGTTGTTCGAACACGGCGGCAACGAGTTGCTCGTGGAGACACCGTTGGGTGTTGTCACCCTCGAGGAGATGCTGCCCCAGGCCTTCGGCCCGGCTGACCTCGCCTGACTGCTGGTCCCTGAGCGGGTTGCTCCGAGGATCGAGTAGGAACGCTGGTCCCTGAGCGGGTTGCTCCGAGGAACGAGGACGCAACACGACGAAGGGCCGCTAGGCCTACTGATATGAGATGAACTCCGGAAGCGGATCCACCTGCGCCACGGTTTGCGCCGGCGTGAGCATCGGTAGATCCTCGTCCTCAAAGTTCTTCCACCCCAGGAACACGTTCTCGGGCAGGTCCTTCAGCAGCGCCCGCCACGTCGCCTGCTTGGCCGGCTGACCACCCTGCCCATCGGCGTGCACGAGGTACTGGATCTCGGGGCGGCTGGTGTCCAGGAGTTCCCGATTGATGATCATCCGGGGCTGGAACTGGTGCAGGATCAGCACCTTCGAGGGCAGGTTGTTGGCCTTGACGAGATCTGCCAGCCAGGTGCCGACGGCGTTGACCTCCGCCGTCTCCACCTGCCCGATCTGCCTCAGATGCACCTGGTTGGGCTTGAGCCGCCACTCGGGATCCAGCGCCAAGCCCACCCACGGGCGCTTGAGCAACTCCTCATACTCCTTGGCCTGGGTCAGGAAATCCATCCGGCCCGGCTGGAGGTCGATCACCACGTAGATGTCGTTGGCCTCGGCGGCCTCGATCCACGGCATGATCGTCTCGATCGGGGTGCGGTTGGAATAGGAGCCGTCAGCGGTCTTGTTCGCGGAGGCCACCGTCGCGATGATCTCGAAGGCGCCCATCCACTTCTCGCCCGGCATGGCGGCCTCGTATTCGGCCACCAGCGCCTTGACGCGAGCCACGGCCTCGAGCGGGGGTTGTTCGCCCATCATGCCCAGCACCGGGGCGATCGGGTGGCCGTAAAGGGCGACCATGCGTCGGCCGGGGAACGGCACGGTGCCGCCGCCGGGCAATTCCACCATCTCGGGCGTGGGCTCGGGGGTGGGCTCCGGTGTGGGGGAGGGCGGCTCACTGGCGGTCGGCTGGGCCCCGGTTGGCGAGGGGTTCGCCGTCGGGCTGCCGGGCGACGACGTGGGGCCTTCCGCGGTGTCGGCCTGTGGTGCTTCGTCGGCCAGGTCTGTGGAACAGCCGATGAGCAGGGAGAATCCAGTGGCGGCTGAGCCGGAGATCAGGATACGTCTGGTGAAGTCGCGCATTGAACCAAGCTTGTCACACAGCTCCCCAAGTGCGCGGTGTCGTGGCGGAAGGTAGCCTTCTTCCATGCTGAGCCTTGACGATCTGCGCGCCCTGCCCAAGGTGGCCCTCCACGATCACCTCGACGGCGGGCTTCGCCCCGAAACCGTCATCGAGCACTGTGCCGCCAACGGCCACGAGTTGCCCAACACTGATCCGGAGGCGCTGCGCAGGTGGTTCTTCGAGGCCGCTGATTCCGGCTCGCTCGTGCGTTATCTGGAGACCTTCGCGCACACCGTCGCGGCGATGCAGACCGCGGAGCAGTTGCAGCGGGTGGCACACGAGTTCGTGGTGGATCAGGCGGCCGACGGCGTGGTCTATGCCGAGGCGCGGTGGGCGCCGGCGCAGCACCTGCAGTGCGGGCTGACGCTGCGGCAGACTGTCGAGGCGGTGCGGGATGGGCTGGCCACCGGCATGAAGGCCGCCGCGGCCGAGGGCCACGCCATCGTGGCGCGCCAGATCCTCACGTCGCTGCGCCATGACGACCCCACCGTGGAGATCGCCCAACTCGCCGTCGACTATCGCGACGATTCGGTGTGTGGCTTCGACATCGCGGGCGCTGAGGACGGCTTCCCGCCCTCGCGGTTCGAGTCAGCGTTCCGATTCCTCAAGGAGAACAACATGTTCTTCACCATCCACGCGGGCGAGGCGTTCGGCCCGCCGTCGATCTGGGAGGCCGTGCAGATCTGCGGGGCAGACCGGTTGGGCCATGGCGTGCGGATCGTGGAGGATCTCACCATCGAGGAGGGCCGAGTGCGCTTCGGGCGGCTGGCCGGGTATGTGCGGGACGCTCGGATTCCGTTGGAGGTTGCGCCGTCGTCGAACCTGCAGACGGGCATCGCGGCAGAGATGAAGGACCACCCCATCGACCTGTTGAAGGATCTCCAGTTCAACGTCACCGTCAACTGCGACAACCGGTTGATGAGTGACACCACGATGTCGCGGGAGTACCTCAAGCTGGTGGAGGCCTTCGGCTGGGATCTCGATGACGTGAAGCGCACGACGATCAACGCCATGCGGGCCGCGTTCCTGCCGCACGACCAGCGGGAGACGATGATCCGCGAGGTGATCCGCCCCGCCTTCGCCGCAGCGCGCGCCTGAGCGTGTCAGGGCCCCAAATCCAGATTCGGGGCCTTGGATCTACCGAAGGATGGATGCTGGGCGGAGGCACGGCGTCGGGGCATTGGCGAGGATGGAGCCATGCTCAACAGACTCTTCTTCTCCGCAGGCACCTGGGCCGGTCTCGGCCTGATCTCCGGCCTTTACTGGCGCGAATTCACCAAGATCAACGAGTTCGAGGGCCAGACCATGCTCTCGACGGCGCACACCCACGCACTCTCGCTGGGCATGCTCATGTTCCTCGCCGTGCTGGCGCTGGCCAAGGTGTTCTCCATCCCTGAGAAGTCCGGCAAGCTGTTCGCCTTGCTCTACAACATTGGCCTGGGCTTCACCTTCGGCGCCATGGTGGTCAAGGGCACCCTTCAGGTGTTGGAACTGCCCATCGCCGAATCCAAGATGTGGCCCGGCTTTGCGGGCCTCGGGCACATGCTGATTGCCGGCACGCTCGTGTACTTCTTCCTCTTCCTCATGAAGGCCGTCAAGGCGGAGAGCGCCAAGCGCGAAACCGCTACCGTGGAGGCGTGAGCCTGACCCCCCGTACTGACCAGACCGGTGTCGTTCCCGTGCCGGTCTGGTCTGCTGCTTGGTGGCTGCGAGTCGGGCAGGCGGTGCTGTTCGTGGGGCTGCTGATCATCGCCAGCCTCATGCCGGACACGCTCTGGTTGGTATGGCCAGCATGGTTCATCATCGCGTTCCTGCTGCTGGTCTTCTTCGCCGGGCTGCAGCTTGTGGACAAGCTGGGGCTCCTGGGCCGCGCAGTGTGGGTGGGGCTGCTTTTCGCGCTCTCCACGTGGCTGATGTGGCTCTCGCCGTCGTATCTGTGGATCGCTTTCCCCCTCTGGCTGCTCGCCGCCGCGGTGCTGCCGCTGCTGGCCGCCCTGCTGCTCACCGCCGTGACGTTGGCGGTCATCATCACCGTGCTCACCATGAACGGCGGAGAGACCTTCGGCTCCGTACTCGGGCCCATGGTTGGCGCCCTCATCGCGGTGGGCATGTCCCGTGGCGTGCTGAAGTTCGAGCATGAGGCCTCGGAACACCGTCGGCTGCTCGACGAGGTGCTGCGCGCCCAGGACGAGACCGCCCGCCTGCAGCGCGAGGCAGGCCAACTGGCGGAGCGCACGCGCCTTGCCCATGACATTCATGACACCCTCGCGCAGGGCTTCTCGTCGATCGTGCTGCTCGCGCGCGCAGCTGGGCGCAAGACCGACGGCGAGGCGAAGGCGCTGATCGCCCAGATCGAGGCGACGGCAGCAGAGAACCTCGCGGAGTCCCGACGGGTGGTCTACGCCCTGGCACCAGAAGAGGCCGGGGCGGGAGGGCTCGCTGGGCCGCTGCGTCGCCTGACCGGGGAAGTGGCCGAGGCAATTGGCGCGCAGTGGCAGGTCACCGTCGATCCGGAGTTGCCGCGGTTGGCCACCGGCACTGAGGTCGCCTTGTTGCGGGCCGCGCAGAATGCGTTGGCCAATGTGCGGCAGCATTCGTCCGCGACGCGGATCGGCGTGGAACTGGCGCGCGCCGCTGAGGCGGTGCACCTTGACGTGGTGGACGACGGCGTGGGCTTCGATCCGGCTGCTCCGGTGGCGCAGAGCCTCGACGGCGGCTACGGGTTGCGGGCGCTGCGCGAGCGGTTGATCGAGCTGGGCGGCGGCCTCTCCATCGAATCCGAGCCAGGCGGTGGCACCGCCGTTTCGGCGTGGGTGCCGCTGGTTCGAGCGGATGAGGTGACGCCGTGATCCGGGTGTTGCTGGTGGACGACCACCCCGTCGTGCGGGGCGGGGTCGCGGCGCTGCTGAGCGGTGAGGACGGCATCGAGGTGGTGGGTGCTGCCGCTTCCGGCGAGGAGGCACTGGCCTTGGTGGAGCGCGAGAATCCGGATGTGGTGCTGTGCGATCTGCGCCTGGGGGAGGGGCTCGACGGCGTGGGCGTCACCGAGGCGGTGCGTCGCCGGCCCAACCCGCCGTCGGTGTTGATCCTGACCACCTACGACAACGACTCCGACATCGCCCGGGCTGTGCTGGCTGGGGCCGCCGGGTACCTCTTGAAGGACGCGCAGCCAGAGGAGATCGTGCGGGGCATCGCAGATGCCGCCGCTGGTCACCTCGTCTTGTCGAGTGACCTCCAGGGCAGAGTGGTGGAGCGCATGAGCCAAGGCGTTCCCCAGCTCAGCGCCCGTGAGTTGGACGTTCTGCGCCTCGTGGCCGAGGGGCTGACGAACCGCGAGATCGCCAAGCAGCTGTTCATCTCCGAGGGCACCGTGAAGACCCACCTGGTGCACGCCTTCGCGAAGCTGGACGCCGATTCCCGCACCGCCGCCGTCGCCGCCGCGCGTCGCCACGGCCTCCTGAATTGAGCCAGCGGGCGCTAATCTCGGAGCATGACTGAGCCCAATGCCCCGGAAGCGCCTGTTGCCGACGTCAAGGACTGGAGCTGGGTGACGCAGCGCCAGTGCCCAGACTGCGCGTTCGATCCGGCCACCGTCGCTCCGGCGGATCTGCCCGAGCTGATCCTGGGGGCGGCTGAGCGCTTCGCCATCGCGGTGGAGAAGGAAGACGCGGAAGACCGCCCCTCGCTGCAGGTGTGGTCGCCCATCGAGTACGGACGCCACGTGGCGGATGTGATCGAGGTCATGACCCAGCGTCTCGAATTGATCCTGGAGGGCGACGGGGAGCCGGTGCAGTTCGAGAACTGGGATCATGACGCGGCCGCAATTGGGGGCGAGTACTGGAAGTCGAACGGCCACGCGACGGCGGTGCTGGTCACCGAACGCGCCGAGGGCGCCGCCGAGGCGTGGGCTGAGCCGGAGGGGGAGCAGTGGGGCTGGGTTGGTCGCCGCGGCGACGGTGCGGAGTTCACCGCCGAAACCCTTGGGCTCTACTTCGCCCACGATCTCATCCACCACCTGCACGACATCAACGGCTGAACGCCGCTGGTTGAGCCGACGCGAGTTTCGCGAGCGTCGTGTCGAAACCGCGGAAATCCAACCTGGCCTGGACCCTCTCGCGCGCAGCGAGATGGTGGACATGCTGGCCGAGTTCATGACCGACGAACGGCGGTCAGTGCTGTTCTCAACCCACATCACCACCGACTTGAACCGGATCGCTGACTACATCACCGTGCTGCACGCTGGGCGCGTGCTCTATTCGGGCCCGCGTGACGAACTGTTGGACGGATTTCGCTTGGTGCGGGGGCGCCGCGAGGATCTCGACGGCGTGCGGCCCCTAGTGCACGGGCTTCGCGAGCACGGCGCGGGGTGGGACGGAATCGTCGCCACCGAGGACACCGTCGGTCTGGGCTCGACCGCGGTGGTGGAAGCACCAAGCCTGGACGACATCAGTCATCTCACTGTGTGGTGCGCTGGGTCAACTCACTCGGGGCCAGCCCGCGGGGGAGAGCTTCGTGGCCGCCATGGGGGTGTTCGGCGTGGTGTCGATCCTGATGGCTGTGCAGGCGCCCCTCCAGGTCAAGTACGGTCACGTCGCTGGGCGGATCGTGATGCTCGTGCTCGCTGGTGCTGTGGGGGTGGGTGTTGTGGTTGCCGCCGTCGTGGGGGCTTCGGCGATGGCTGCTTTGGCCGAAGGCTTCGATCCCTCCGTTCTCACGTGGCTGCCGCTGGTGTTGGTGTTCGTTGGCCTGCTGGCCTGGCTGATCTCCTACTTCATCACACGGAGGATCTACGAGCGCCAAGACCACTGACTGGCGTGAGGCTGCTCCAGTAGTCTGGGCAGATGATCATCGAGGTACCTCTGGGCGCGCCGCGGGTGTCGCTGCGCCACCTCGATCCCGATGGCCGGGCGGGCGACGTCGTGGGGCATCTCATCGCGGCAGATGCGGACCGGATCGTGGTGCTGCCGGAGGACAAGCCGGCGGTGTGGATGCGCCGATCCAACGTCAAGAACCTCAAGCGGGTGCCGGAGCGGACCGTGTTGCCGGCGTCCCCGCCGGACGCGATCCAGCGGATGCTGGGCCACACGTGGCCGGGCCTCCGCACGGCTCGGCTCGGCGGCTGGGTGCTGCGCGCCGGCAACGGCCGCACCAGCCGGGCCAACTCCACGCTGGTGGGAGGCGACCCGGGCATGCCGTGGGATGAGGCCGTGAAGCTCGCCGACGAGTGGCGCGGCAAGCCGGTCACGTTGCAGGTGGTGCTGGACGATCCCGTCATCGCGAAGGCGGAGGCCGTGGGCTACCGGTTGCTGAGCCCCACCGTCGTGATGGTCGCCCGCTCCGATGACCTGCCGTATGACCACGTGGAGGTCCGAACCTCCGAGACTCCGGACGAAGACTGGCTGGCGATCTGGCGCGGCGGCCAGTCAGACGATGAGCTCATCGCCGAGCTCACCAGCGCGCCGGCCGTGTATGCGCAGATCCCGGGTGTGGCAGTGGGGCGCGTTGCCATGGACGGCCCATGGGCGGTCATTTCGTCCGTGGAAGTGGTGCCCGAGCTTCGCGGTGCTGGTTGGGGCCGTGCCATGACCCGCGCGCTGGTGGACGCCGTCGAATCCCGCTTCGTGGCCCTGCAGGTGGAACAGGACAACAGGATCGCCCGCTCGCTGTACGCGAAGGAGGGCTTCGTGGAGCACCACACCTACGCCTACCTGTTCCCGCCTGACTACGTCACGGGCTGAGACATCCCGCCATGTGGCCCGCGGCGCAACCCTCCGTCGGACCCGTTCCTGAGCGACCAGCGCATGGGCGATGTGGTGATCAAGATGCGCGTCGTGGGGGGCGAGAGCGTCCCGGAGTGACCGGTAGGGTGACGCAGGTGATTGTTGCTGCCGCAGACGGATCTTCCCTGTCCAACCCCGGCCCGGCCGGTTGGGCCTGGTACATCAACGACGACGCCTGGGCCTCCGGCGGTTGGCCGCATGGCACCAACAACATGGGCGAGCTCATGGCGGTGCTGGACCTGCTGCAATCCACCGCCCACGTCGACGAGCCGCTGCGCATCCTGTGCGATTCGCAGTACGTCATCAACTCGCTCACCAAGTGGATGCCCGGTTGGAAGCGCCGCGGGTGGAAGAAGGGCGACGGCAAGCCGGTGCTCAACGTGGAGCTCATGAAGGAGCTCGACGTCGCCATGAAGGGCCGAAACCTGCAGTTCGAGTGGGTGAAGGGTCACGCTGGGCACGCGATGAACGAGGCCGCCGACGAGCGCGCCCGGGCTGCTGCGCTGGCGTTCCAGCAGGGGGTCGCCTTCGACCCTGGGCCCGGATTCCCCGCTGCGGCGCCGAAGGCGCGGGAGCAGGAGTTCGCCGTCGGTTCGGTTGATCCGGAGCCTGATCTGTTCTCGTTTGAGCCTCACGGGGTTTCTGCCAGCGATGCCGAAGGGCGCGGCTCAACCAGCGTGCCGGGTACTGCCAGCCCGCGGGTGAAGGCGAAGCTGGTGCAACTCACGAGAGAGCTGCTCGACGACGAGGTGCGGCAGGACGCCCGGGCGCTCGGCTCGCTGCTGCATCCAGAGTTCATCGCCCACGCCTTGGATGGACGCGTGATCGACAAGGGCTATGGCGCGTGGCTGCCCACGTCGTCGAATCACGAAATCCTGGCCGTGGACACCTACGGCGACGGGGTTGCTGGTGTTCGCTGGCGCCAGGGCGACGACCTCACCCGTCTCCGCTTCTCGCTCTGGCAGCAGACCCCCAACGGTTGGCTGATGCGCTTCGCCCAGGTGACCGAGGTCAGCGCTGGCTGAAGGCAGTCCTCCGCGCTCAACTGGCCGCTGAGCCCCCGAATGCTGCCTGATGGTAGAATGGGTGCCATGATGGTAACGATGGACAAGGCTGGTCGAATCGTCGTTCCAAAGGAGATCCGAGAGCGGCTGAATTTCACCCCTGATTCGGTCTTGGAGCTCAGGGTCGACGGGGAGTCCTTGGTGATCGTTCCCGAACGTCGGCGAGGCCGGCGCATCGTGGAGGTGGATGGCTGGCCGGTGATCGAGGCCGTGCCCGGGCTCAGCGTGACGGATGCTGATGTGCAGCGGTGGCGCGATGATGGCCAGCGCTGACCGCTGGGCCGTCGACACCAGCATTGCGGTCGCTGCCCTGGATGCAGGACACCTGGCCCACGAGCAGTGCCTGGCGGTGGTGAAGGATCGACGCCCTGCTCTGGCTGGTCACGCCGCCTTTGAGGTCTTTTCAGTGCTGACGCGGATGCCGGGGGAGTTGGCTCTTGATGGTGGAGATGCCGCCCGGCTCATCCAACGGGTCTTCCCCAACGTCTACTGGCTCTCAGGCGACGACAGTGCGGCACTGCGTGACCGGCTTGCCGTTGCCGGTGTTGCTGGCAGAGCGGTCTACGATGCGCTGGTGGGGGAGGCCGCCCGGACGAACGAGGCGACGCTCGTCACGCGTGACCGCAGGGCGCAGCGCACCTACGATCTCCTCGGGGTCGGATACGAACTCCTGCCATGAGGCAGTGCACGTACCCTCACGAGTGGGACGGCGTGGCCGGTCACGGCCCGAACTACCAGCGGGGCTAGAGAAGGAGCATCAGTGGCACTGTTTGGAGGCCTGTTCGGCGCCAGCAAGAGAAACACTCAGGATGCTGTGGCGACGCGGCTGCGGCAGGAACGGCCCACCGTCCTGGTGCCAGATTTTCCGGCGCCTTGGGCGTCGCAGCTTCCCGGGGTGGTGGCAAACGTCGATGTGGCCAGCCTGCATTCCTGGTACCGGGAGCTGGATGAAACCGGCCGGTTGTTCCTGCTCGAAGATCTCGCCGAGCAGTTCGATGACGACGATGACGATGACGATGACACCGAGCTGTATGACGCCTGGAGCCATCGGTTGGCAGGCTCCTCGGATCCGATTGGGCAGCTCCTGCTGGCAACGGTCCACCTTGGGGCCGGGTGGCACGACGACGGACTCGCTGGGGCAATGGAGGCCGGCCGTGCGATGGGCACTGAGATCGCGCCATATCTGATAGCTCAGGAGTGCGCCATCGCGTTGCCGGCCGGGGAACAGGTGAAGGTGGCGCAGCACTGGCAAGCCATCGACCCGTTCCATCCGCGGGGGCTTGAGATCCTCGGGCATCAGTTCGATGAGCGACATTTTGGCAACAAGAACTCCCAGCTTGCCTTGGCCGAGCAGGTGGCGCGGACCGCCCCGGCCGGGCACCCTGGCCTGGGCGCCGTGCCAGCTCTGGTCATGCAGCGGTGGGATTACCTTGCCGTGGAAGAGGATCGCTACTTCAACGATTGCGATGAGCGCACGGTGGAGTTGGCCCGCGTGCAGGCGTTCCTTTCCCTCGCATACCGGAAGCTGCACGCCGTCGGAAAGCAAGACCCGCGAGTCGAGGCGGCTGTTCTCAACAGGTTCCTGTGGTGCTTCCACTTCGGGATGGAAAACGGCCGAGCCCACGATGTGCTGGGGCTGCTGCGGGGCCGGGCGTCCGCGTCGGTATGGACCTTCCGTGATGAGGACGACAACCCGGTGACGGAGTTCGAGGATGCGCGTGACTCCATCATCCGCGAGGTGGAGTTCGATCTGGACGACGAAGGTGAGGAGGGCTGAAGTGCCTGGCTCTGATTTTGGAGAGGTGACCTACCACATCACGTGGGAGGCGGTGGCAGACAACCCCGGGCTTCTTCACGCTTCCCGCGGCGATTTCTATCACGAGCACGACGGGGATGACGACGACGGCGCCCGCGAGCTGGAGGAGTTCATCGACGCCATCGCGATCGATCTCCTGCCCAAGGTTGCAGCCTGGGGTTCCTGGAAGGGAAAACTCCTTGCCTACGATCTGGGCACCGGCCTCAACGTCACGGATGTCGACCCTGAGGGGGAGTTCCAACGCCTGACGGCGGCTCGGCGCCCGCCACGCTTTGCCGCGCTGGTGAAGACGGGGCAGGGGTCCGTGCGGGGCGAAGGCTACCCGGCGCTGATCCTCGAGTGTCATGAGATGGGTGCCGCCATGGGCAACGTGATCTCGCTGCCCTACCGAGTCATCAGGCGCAAGATTGAGGTGCTGGACAAGCCGACCTTGGTGCGCTCGGTCCCCAACAGGTTGCCCGGCGACGGCGCGGCGCAACGGTGGTGGGAGCGCTAGGCGCGGCAGCCGAACTGCTGCCCGCACAGCGAAGGGTCAGTGCACGCCGTCGACGTAGTACCAGCGGTTGTCCTCCAACACGAAGCGGCTGCGTTCGCGCAGCACGCCCAGCCCGTCGGGCGACATGAAGGTGGCCTTGAACTGCACCGTGCCCTCGGTGTCCCAGGCGTTGCCGCCCTCGGTGGATTCGATCACCAGGCCAGACCACTGCGTTCCTGGGTCGAGATCAATCGACGGCGGGCGCGTCGTCGGATGCCACGTCTCGCTGAGATAGCGGGTGAGGCCGAAGACGAACGCGGTGTATCGGGAGCGCATCAGCGCCGCCGCCGTGGGGGCGGGGCGGCCCTCGTGGAAGCGCCCGCAGCACGCTGGGTACACCTTGTCGGAGCCGCAGGGGCAGGGGAAGGGCGTGGTCATGGTTGGCTCCATTCGTAGCGGATGTCCGGATGGTTGTCTTCGGGGGCGAAGGGGCCGCCCAGCTGCAGGCAATTCTCGGGGGAGTCGAAGTGTTCGTCGCCCAGCTGGAGGCGCAGCCGCTGGATGCCGCGCTCGCACCGGCCGTTGCTGGACCAGTTGATCCCCAGATAGGCGGATTTGCCGGGGCCCAATGTGACGCCAACCGGCGTCTCGTCGAACATGGGCTCGGAGAACACCTCGCCCCAGATGTTGCCTGGGTCGAGGCCCATGAACACGGGCTTGTCGATGGTCAGCTCCTCCGCGGTGCAGTTCTTGACGCGAGCCGAGTGGTACCGCGAGCCCAGGGCGGCGTCGAAGGAGGTGAACGCCACGCCGAAGTTGCGCCCGTCCAAGCACTGCGGCTCCTCCGCGAGGTCGTACTCGACGGTGGGGCGCTCCTCATGCGGCGGGTCCTGCTCCATGGGCTCGACGCCGCGTAGGCTTGGGTCTGTCTGCGGTGGGGGAGCGACCGACCCGGGCTCCCCAGACAACGGCGCGCACGCCGTCGTGACAAGGGCCGCAACCAGGAGAACCATCCACCTCACGCCTCCACCCTACGCGCCGCTGTTCGTTGAGCACTTGGATCGGGTCGACGCGCGACACGCCGTGCAGAGGCAACTCTTCAGGCGTTGAGCAGATCCAAGTGCTCAACGGGGTTGACAGCGAGCCGAGGGGAGCGCATCATGGTTACATGGTTAGTTACTTGACTAACACACCAGTAGGCCAGGGTGATGGTGACCTCCCCCTATTCCTCCAGGTTGCGCAACGGATCAGCGACGACATCGTCGACGGCACCCTCGCCGAGGGCGATCAGGTGCCGAGCATCAACGAGTTCGCCGCCTTCTGGCGCATCAACCCGGCCACGGCGCTCAAGGGGATCAGCCAACTCGTGACCGACGGTGTGCTCTACAAACAACGGGGCATTGGCACCTTCGTGGCCGACGGCGCGCGTGCCCATCTCCTCAGCCAGCGGCGGGCGGAGTTCGCCAGCCGCTACCTCGCGCCACTCGTCGAGGAGGCCGCGCGCCTCGGCATCTCGCCCTCAGATCTGGCGGGCCTCATCCTCAAGGAGGAATCATGACCGCACTTCGTGACGTGAGCGTCACGTTCCACAGGCTCAGCGGCGCCGTGCAGGCGCTCCGCGACGTCACACTGACCCTCCCCGAGGAGGGGATCGTCGGGCTGCTGGGCCGCAACGGCGCCGGCAAGAGCACGCTGATGCGGGTGCTCAGTGGCAACGAACTGCGCCACACCGGCACCGTCGACGTGGCCCGGCCAGTCATGTACGCCGGGGACCGCTGGCCCCACGCCTACGACCAAACCCTCCAGTCCCTCATGGGTCACCTGGCTCGCGTCCACCCGGCGTTCGACGCGGTCCGCGCCGCAGAGCTGCTGGCGATGTTCAAGGTCGACCCAAGGCAGTTCTCCCTGAGCCGGGGCCAGGTGAGTGCTGGGCTCGTCAGCCTCGCGCTGGCCTCCAGAGCTCCGGTCACGCTGCTCGACGAACCGACCCTCGGCATGGACGCACCGTCACGTGCCCTGCTGGCGCGGGCCATCGTCGAGGAGCAGGCGGAGCAGCCGCGCTGCATCGTGTTGTCCACCCATCTGATCGACGAATCGGCAGACCTGTTCGAACGGGTGCTCGTGCTCCACCACGGCCGCCTGCGGGTGGATGCCGATGCCGAGGAACTCCTCTCCGTACATGTCCGTGTGGAGGGGGCAGCAGCCGACATCGAGGCCTTGCCCACCGTCGGCCCCATCGAGCGGCTCGGCAATCACGCCACAGCCATCGTGCGGCGCGACGACGCGCCAGCGCACCTGCGCACCCGCCCGGTGCGCCTCCAGGAACTCGCCACCGTGCTCACGGAAGGAGCACTCCCATGACCGGATTCAACCCTTTCGCGATCCTTGCCGCCCTCGGCGGCCGCTACCAGTGGCGCTGGTGGGGCGCCGTCGCTGTCTGGCTCTTGACGGGCCTGGCCGCCATCCCGGTGCTCATGTACCGCGGGATGAGCTACACCACGTTCCCCGCGACCGTTCTCGTGCTGGGCATCGCGCTCAGCCTCTTCCTCATCTGGGCATGGGGCAGCAGGTTCGCGGTGTCTCTCGGGCATCGGCGGGGGCATGTCTTCCTGGTCACGCTGGTGGCCAGCCTCGCACTGCCGTGGGCGGCCTATCTGCTGCAGATGACGGTGCGACGCCTGGAGTTGCTGGCCGTCGGGCGTGACGGGCAGCGGGCGTTCCTGACGTCCTTCCCCGACACCAAGTTCTACTCGGAAGAGTTCTTCGACATGTTCTTCGTCATGCTGAGCCTCATGGCCACGCCGGTGGCGATGGCAGCTGCCGCTGTGGTGGCGTGCGGGATGCGTTGGCGCCTCCCCGGGGCGCTGCTGGCGGCAGCCGGCATCGGGATTCTGCTGTACCTGCCCTTCGCGATCTCGGGGCTCTTCATGTTCACCGAACCGGTGCCGGAGGCAGTCTTCTACCTGTTCTTCGCGGCCGTCAGCCTGGCTTGCCTAGCGGTGGCTTGGGTTGCGTTCAAGAAGCAGCCGGTCTGATCACCCGCGGAACGTGGGCAGGCCGAGCGCTTCGAACTGCCCCATGACGCGGGCGATGAGCTCGTTGGAGGGCGGCTCGGTGTCCTCGAGCTCGTAGGGGAGGCCGAGGCTCTCCCACTTGTCGCGCCCCATCTGGTGGAACGGCAACACCTCAACCCGTTCGACGGCGGGGCCCAACGTGGCGACATGCTCGGCGATCGCTGCCACGTTGGCCTCGTCGTCGGTCAATCCGGGGACTAGGACGAACCGGATCCACATCCGGTTGCCCCGCTCGGCCAGGCGCCGGGAGAAATCCAGCGTCGGCTGCAGTTCGCGGCCGGTGGTGCGGGTGTAGGTGGCTGGGTCGCCTGATTTGATGTCCAGCAGCACCAGGTCGACGTCGTCGAGCAGCTCGTCGGAGGCGTTGCGGCCCAAGAAACCCGAGGTGTCGAGCGCGGTGTGCACGCCCATCTCCTTGGCGGCACGAAGCACGCGTCCCGCGAAGGCGGGCTGGAAGAGCGGCTCGCCACCCGACAGCGTGAGCCCGCCGCCGGTGGCGCGGAACACGCCGCGGTAGCGACGGACACGCTTGATCAGGTCATCGAGGAGCACGGGCTCGCCCTTGTTGGTGAAGTATGTGTCCGGGTTGTGGCAGTACAGGCACCGCAGCGGGCAGCCCGCCAGGAACACCGTCAGGCGCGTGCCCGGCCCGTCCACGGCCGTGACAAGCTCCCACGAGTGCACGGAGCCGAGATCGCCGGCGCGCACGGCCGCGAGATGTTCCGAATGGGTCATCTCGCCGGCCGACGCGATGCCGGCGGTACCTGACGTGGCGCGCAACCGCGGCACGTCGAGGATGGGAAGCTCCGTCACGCGTTGCCGTGGAAGGTGCGCGCGAGCACGTCGCGCTGCTGGTCCTTGGTGAGCTTGACGAAGTTCACGGCGTAGCCGGAGACGCGGATGGTGAGGTTGGGGTAGTCCTCGGGGTTCTCCATCGCGTCCTCGAGGGTCTCGCGGTTGAGCACGTTGATGTTGGCGTGGAAGAGGCCGGGCTGGTGCTCGCGCTCCTCACGGTTGGCCTGCATCGTGGCCAGACGCTCAGCGAAGGTCTTGACTGCCATGGTTGTCTCCTCAGTTCTCCGGCACGAAGCCGGCGTCGAGCAGGCCGACCAGGTTGCCCACCTGCTCGTCCTTGGTGCGGCCCAGACCGGCCGGCGTGATGGTGTTGGTCAGCGAGATGCCGTCGAGGGCATCGTGGTAATCGAGCTTGCCCACGGACAGCATCGAGGCGAGCATGCCGTGCGAATCCGCGCCGTTCTCCGGGTTCGCGCCCGGCGCGAACGGCGTGCCCGCGCGGTGGCCCGACGGGAACGAGCCGGTGGCCCGGCCGTAGACCACGTTGGACGTGATGGTGAGCACGGACTGCGTCGGGATGGCGTCGCGGTAGAGGTGCTGTGCGCGGATCTTCTCCATCACGGTGTGCACCACGACGGCGGCGATCTCATCTGCGCGGTCGTCGTCGTTGCCGTAACGGGGGAACTCGCCCTCGGTGATGTAGTCGATGATCAGCCCGGTCTCGTCACGCACGGGGGTGACGGTGGCGTAGCGGATGGCCGACAGCGAGTCAGCGACGATGGACAGCCCGGCGATGCCGCAGCCCAGCGTGCGCAGGATCTCGGAATCGTGCAGCGCCATCTCGATGGATTCGTAGGCGTACTTGTCGTGGCAGTAGTGGATGATGTTGAGCGCCTCCACGTAGGTGGCCACCACCCAGTCCAGCATCTGCTCGTAGCGCTGCCACACGTCGTCGAAATCGAGCGGGCCGTCGCCCTGCACGGCCTCGAAGCCCTCGACGATCTGCTTGCCGCTCATCTCGTCGCGGCCACCGTTGATGGCGTAGAGGAGAGTCTTGGCGGCGTTCATGCGGGCGCCGAAGAACTGCATCTGCTTGCCCACGCGCATGGGGGAGACGCAGCAGGCGATGGCCGCGTCGTCGCCCCAGTAGCTGCGGATGCGGTCATCCGCCTCGTACTGCAGCGAACTGGTCTCAATCGAGATGGCGGCGCAGAAGTCCTTGTAGCCCTGCGGAAGCGCCGGGTCCCAGAAGACGGTGATGTTGGGCTCCGGGGCAGGGCCGAGGTTGCGCAGCGTCTGCAGCAGGCGGAACGAGGTCTTGGTGACCTGCGAGCGGCCGTCCTCGCCCAGGCCCGCGTCGGACCAGGTGGCCCAGTAGGGGTCGCCCGAGAAGATCTGGTCGTAGTCGATGGTGCGCAGGAAGCGCACGATGCGCAGCTTGATCACCAGCGCGTCGATCATCTCCTGGGCGTCGGTCTCCGTGATGGTGCCGGCCGCGAGGTCGCGTTCGAAGTACACGTCGAGGAAGGCCGAGAGCCGGCCGATCGACATGGCGGCGCCGTCCTGGCTCTTGATGGAGGCGAGATAGCCGAAGTAGGTCCACTGCACCGCTTCCTTGGCGGTGGCGGCGGGGCGGGAGATGTCGAAACCGTAGATCTCGCCCAGCTTCTTCAGCTTCTGGAGTGCCTTGATCTGTTCCGAGTGCTCCTCGCGGTAGCGCGCCCAGTGCTCCGTGAACGGCTGATCCGCGACGGCGTCCTTGGCCTGCTTCTTCTCCTCGATCAGGAAGTCCACACCGTAGAGGGCCACGCGGCGGTAGTCGCCGATGATGCGGCCGCGGCCGTAGGCATCCGGCAGGCCGGTGATGATGTGGGACGAGCGCGCAGCGCGGATGCGCGGGGTGTAGATGTCGAAGACCGCCTCGTTGTGGGTCTTGCGGTACTTGGTGAAGATCTCCTTCACGTGCTCGTCCGGCTTCGCGCCGGCCTCGCGCAGCGCGGTCTCCACCATGCGCCAACCGCCGAAGGGCATCATGGCGCGCTTGAGCGGCACATCCGTCTGCAGGCCGACGATCACGTCGTCGTCCTTGCAGATGTAGCCAGCGGGGAAGGCGTCGATGTCAGCGGGGATCTCGGTGTCGACGGCGAACACGCGGTTGCGGCGCTCAACGGAGAGGTAGTTGTCTTCAAGGCGCTGCCACACGTCCAGGGTCTTCTGCGTGGGGCCGGCCAGGAAGGCCGCGTCGCCGTCGTAGGGGGTGTAGTTGCGCTGCACGAAATCGCGCACATCGATGGCCTGCTGCCACGGACCCTGAGCGAAACCCGCCCATTCCGGATAGTCGGCGGTCATGGTCTGCTCAGCTACGTTCGAAGTCACACCCGTAATTGTACGACTTGGCGTAGGACTGCGCGAATTGCTCAAAATGAGTGAGCGTTTGAGCGGCGGGCCTCGTGGAGCCTCGCCCAGCCGGGTGCTGGCGACGGTGGCAGAGCAGCATCGGCGAGCGACGATAGGATAGCGCGCATGAGTCACGTTCTTGCCGCCGTCGCTTGGCCCTACGCCAACGGCCCCCGCCACATTGGTCATGTCTCGGGCTTCGGAGTTCCCTCCGATGTGTTCTCCCGCTACATGCGCATGGCCGGCCACGACGTGCTCATGGTTTCCGGCTCGGATGAGCACGGCACCGCCATCCAGGTGAAGGCAGATTCCGAGGGCCTCACCGCCCGCGAGACGGCAGACAAGTATCACGCGCAGATCGTCTCGGATCTGCAGGGGCTGGGCCTCAGCTACGACCTGTACACGCGCACGACGACGCCGAACCACTACCACGTGGTGCAGGAGATCTTCACGGCTCTGTACGAGAACGGCTACATCGTGGCCAAGACCCAGATGGGTGCCATCTCGCCGTCGACTGGCCGCACGCTGCCGGATCGCTTCATCGAGGGCACCTGCCCCATCTGCGGCTACCACAACGCCCGCGGCGACCAGTGCGACGAGTGCGGCAACCAGCTGGACCCGGCGGATCTCATCAACCCCAAGTCGAAGGTCAACGGCGAGACGCCCAACTTCGTCGAGACCGAGCACTTCTTCCTCGACCTGCCCAAGCTGGCGCCGCAGCTGGCTGAGTGGATTGACACCCGCGAGGACTGGCGCCCCAACGTGCTGAAGTTCTCCCACAACCTGCTCAAGGAGATCCGCGAGCGCGCCATCACGCGCGACCTCGACTGGGGCGTGCCCGTCCCGCTCGACGGCTGGCGCAACGCCCCCATGAAGCGCATCTACGTGTGGTTCGACGCGGTGATCGGCTACCTGTCGGCCTCCATCGAGTGGGCCAATCGCACCGGTGAGCCGGATGCCTGGCGCAAGTGGTGGAACACCGATGAGGCGAAGTCCTACTACTTCATGGGCAAGGACAACATCGTCTTCCACTCCGTCATCTGGCCCGGCATCCTGCTGGGCGCCAACGGCCAGGGCGAGCTGGGCGGCACCATCCGCGAGGAGCTCGGCGAGCTACGCCTCCCCACCGAGGTGGTGAGCTCCGAGTTCATGACCATGAAGGGCTCGAAGGTCTCCAGCTCCCGCGGCGCATCCATCTTCGTGGGCGACTTCCTCGAGGAGTTTGGCCCGGATGCACTGCGCTACTACATCGCGGTGGCCGGCCCCGAGAACCAGGACACGGATTTCACGTGGGAGGAGTTCGTGCGCCGCATCAACTTCGAGCTGGCCAACGAGTGGGGCAACCTCGTGAACCGCTCCATCTCCATGGCGCACAAGAACGTCGGCGCCATCCCGGAGGCGGGGGAGTTCACCGACGAGGACCTGGCGTTGCTGGACGCCTCTCGAGATGCGTTCCTCACCGTCGGAGATCACATCGCTGCCCGCCGCTTCAAGGCCGGCATCACCGAGGCGATGCGCATCATTGGCTTGGCGAACAAGTACATCTCCGACATGGAGCCGTGGAAGCTGAAGGATGATCCGGCGCGCCGCGACACCGTCCTCCACGTGGCGCTCCAGGTGATCTCGGATTGCAACACGCTGCTCACCCCGTACCTGCCGCACTCGGCGCAGAAGATCTTCGAGGCGCTGGGCAACGAGGGTGTGTGGGCCGCGCAGCCCGAGATCGTCGAGGTCACCGACGGGGAGTTCACCTACCCGACGCTGCAGGGCGATTACGCGTCGCAACAGGCCGTCTGGCAGTCGCGCCCCATCGTCCCCGGCACCCCGCTGGAGAAGCCCACGCCGCTGTTCGCGAAGCTCGACGAGAAGCTCGGCGAGACCGGCCCCGCCTTCGCCCCCGTCAGCGCTGGCTGAGGAAATCGCTGGTCCCTGAGCGGATCGCCTGCGACGAAGGAGCAGCGCGATCCGACGAAGGGCCGCCAAGCACGATTCGCCACCGCGACCACAACTTGGCTCTCCCCACCCGGGCTACGCGGAAGCATCCGTGGTGTAGGTCACAGAAACGTTTGGCGGCCCTTCGTCGCCACTGGGTGCTCGTTCCTCGCACCTGTGTCGCTCCGGGGCCAGCATCGGGTCAACCAGCGGTGCGGCGGCCGCGGAAGGTGGCTCGCAGCTTTTCGCGGTGCACGGCGGCGACCGCGGTGAGCGGGATCCCAGCCGGGCACACCTCGACGCACTCGCCGTAGGTGGAACACGGGCCGAAGCTTTCATCGAGCTGGTCGACGACAGCCGTGGCTCGGCGACCGCGTTCCAGCTTCCCGTGCGGGATCAACGCCAGGTGGGCGAGCTTCGCGCCGGCGAACAGATGCGCGGCGCCGTTGGGACACGCGGCGACGCAGGCCCCACAGCCGATGCAGGCCGCGAAATCCAGCGCCAGCTCGGCGTCGTCGTGGGCCACCAATAGGTCGTCGGCATCGGGCGCGGTGCCCGCCATGATGTCGACGTGGCCGCCAGCCTCGATCAGGCGATCCAGCGAGGTCCGATCCACCACCAGATCACGCACGACGGGGAAGGCAGCCGAGCGCAGGGGCTCGATCCGCAGCTTCGTCACGTTGCCGAACGCCCGCAGATGCTGCCGACACGACGGTGTCTTCGGCACCGGCCCATGCGGGCGATCGTTGACCGTTACGCCACAGGCCCCGCATGCTCCCTCGCGGCAATCGGACTCGAATTGGATGGGCTCAACCCCGCCCTCGGCCAGCTGGTCGTTGAGCCGGTCCAGCAACTCCAGCAGGCTCATCTCCGGCGTGGCGTCCTCCACGATGTGCGTCTCGAAGGCGCCCTTCGCTTCAGGCCCGTCCTGCCGCCAGACCTCGATCTCCACTCTCATCGGTAGTTCCTCACTGCCAGCGGCACCAGGTTGAAGGTCAGATCCTCCAGATGGCGGATGTGTTCGCCCGACGGTGTGGTCTCCCACGCCGACACGTTGCACCAGTTCTCGTCATCGCGGGCAGCCTCTCCGTCGGGGAGCGCGTACTCCTCGCGGAAGTGGGCCCCGCAGGATTCCGTGCGGTCCAGAGCGTCGAGCACCATCAGCTCCGCCAGTTCGAGGAAGTCTGCGACTCGGCCGGCCTTCTCCAACTCCTGATTCAGGCGATTCATGGGCCCGGCCACCAGCACGTCGCGCCAGAACTCCTCGCGGAGGGCTTGCACGTCGGCGAGTGCGGCGCGCAGCCCGGCGTCGGTGCGCGACACCCCACACCCCCGGTACAGGATGGCACCCAAGCGACGGTGGAACTCCACCGGCCGGGTGGTGCCCTGGTTGCCGCTCAGCCGCTCGATGCGAGCGGTCACCTCGCGCAGCGTGGCCAGAGCTTCCGGCGCGTCCAGATCCATGGGCGCAGTACCCGCGAGCCCAGCCAGATAGTTGGGCACGGACAGCGGCAGGGTGAACCACCCGTCGACGCAGGCGCTCAGCAGCGAGTTGGCGCCCAGCCGGTTGGCGCCGTGGTAGTTGTGGCCCGCCTCCCCGCCGACGAACAGGCCGGGCACCGTGGTCATGTGGTCGTAATCCGTCCACAGCCCGCCCATCGTGAAGTGCGCGCCGGGCGCGATCCGCATGGGCACGGTGTATGGGTCCTCGCCGGTGGCGTCGAGGTACATGTCGAACAGGTTCCCGTAGCGCTCGGCGATGGTCGCCTTGCCCAGACGGGCGATGGCGTCGCGGAAGTCCAGATACACCGAGTTGCGCAGCGGGCCGACGCCACGTCCGGCCTCGATCTCCGTGCGGGCCGCGCGGGAGGCGATGTCGCGCGGCGTGAGGTTGCCGAAGGCGGGGTAGCGGCGCTCCAGGTAGTAGTCGCGCTCGTGCTCTGGGATCTCGGCGGGCGGGCGGTCGTCGCCGGGGCGCACCGGTACCCAGATGCGGCCGTCGTTGCGCAGCGACTCGCTCATCAGCGTCGTCTTGGACTGCCACTTCGAGCTGATGGGCAGAGCCGTGGGGTGGAACTGCACGAAGGACGGGCTGGCGAACAGAGCGCCGCGCCGGTGTGCGCGCCAGGTGGCGGTCGCGTTGGAGTTCATCGCCAGGGTGGAATGGAAGTACACCGAGCCGTAGCCGCCGGTGGCCAGCACGACGGCGTGCGCGGGCGTGAACGTGATCTCGCCGTTGATGAGGTTGCGGCTCACGATGCCCTGCGCCCGCCCGTCGGCCACCACCAAATCCAGCATCTCGGTGCGGGTGTGGAGGTTGACCGTGCCGCGGGCCACCTGGCGCAGCAGCGCTTGCGCTGCAGCCACCTGCAGCTGCTGGCCGGTCTGGCCGCGCGTGTAGTAGGTGCGCGAGACCTGCACGCCGCCGAACGAGCGGGTGGCCAACTGACCGCCGTACTCGCGGGCGAAGGGGGCGCCAATGGCCTGCAGGTGGTCGATGACGCGCACGGATTCGGAGGCCAGGCGCACGACGTCTGCCTCGCGGCCGCGGAAGTCGCCGCCCTTGATGGTGTCGGTGATGAAGCGGGCCAAGGAGTCGCCGTCGACCTTTCGTGCCCTGGCGGCGTTGATGCCGCCCTGAGCCGCGACACTGTGGGCTCGCCGTGGCGCATCGTGGAACGTGAAGCACTCCACGTTGTAGCCCAGCTCGCCCAACGCGGCGGCCGCGCCTGCCCCGGCGAGGCCCGTGCCCACCACGATCACGGTCATCTTGCGCCTGTTGGCCGGGCTGACGAGGCGGTATTCGGACGTGCGCCGGGCCCACGCCGTCGACGGGTTGCCGCCGGGTACGCGTGCATCGAGGATCATGCGATCACCCCCATGAGGACCAGCAGCGGGATGGCTGCGTTGCCGGCCACGATCGCCAGCGCGATCACTGCCCCGACGGTGGCCCACACCGCGCGGAACCTCCGGCCGGTCACGCCCCAATCCTGCAGCAGCGCCCGCCAGCCGTGCCAGATGTGGAACCCGATCACCAGCATGGAGAAGGTGTAGAACGCCGCCATCCACGGCCGGGAGAAGCTCGCCACGAGGTTGGCGTAGGCCGGAATCAGGCCGTCCGGCCCGGCGTGCGCATAGGACTCAGGGGCCACGATGGCACCGATCGTGAGATCCAGCAGGTGCACCACCACGAACACGAAGATCACCACGCCGCCCGGCAGCATGGTGCGCGCGCCCCAAGCCGTTGTGCGGGGCATGGAGCGACGACGGTGCCCACCGCGAGCGGCCCGCCCGCGGAGCCAGAGGGCCACCGCGGCGTAGACGTGGGCGATGAGGCTGACCAGCAACGTGATGCGCAGCGCCCACAAGACCGACTTGTAGGGGAGCAACGGGTAGCCCACCTCGCGCAACCACGTGGCGTAACCGTCGAGTGAGGCCTGGCCGCCGTACACCTTGAGGTTGCCGAACATGTGGATGAACACGAACGCCACGAACACCACGCCCGTGATGGCCATGACCTGCTTCAGCGCAAAGGTGCTGGGCCGGTGCTTCCTTGCGGTCGGTCGGTCCACTACTGCCGTCATGCATCGACCGTAGCCGACGGCGGTCTCACCGAAGCCGGTGGGGTCACCGTCGCTTGACGGCGGCGAGGGCCTGCTTCATGGTCATGCACGTGAACCCGGCCTCCATCGCGGTGCGCCGAAGCCCAGGCTCGTCGCGGAACAACGCGACGCCTCGGCGCAGCAGAACGCGGGGTGGCTTGCGGTGCTCCTTGAGGTCGCGGCGCAGCCTGCGCACGAAGTTGGCGCTGCGTTTGCGGTCCAGCCACATCGCCTCCACCTTCATGCCAGCGGCACGAGCAGCAGCCAAGGTCTGGATGGCGAAGATGCCTTCAGCCAGAACGAACTCGGCGGTGCCCAGCTCGAGCGTCCGGGTGCCGGTGCGGCGTGAGGTGGAGATGTCGTAGACCGGCATCTCCGCGCGACCCTCGTCGAGCAGCTTCTTCAGCGTGGCCACCGCGTGTTCCAAGTCCCAGCACGCCACGTCGTCCCAATCCGGGATGCCCATGGGTGTCATGGGGAGGCCGGGGTGGTCCACGTCGCGGTAGAAGTCGTCGAGCGAGAGCGCGACGACGTGCCTGCCGTCGGCGGCAAGCCTGGTGACGCGTGACTTGCCGGAGCCAGAGGGGCCGGCGATGAGGACCAGGGTGCGCGCCATGGCCCGCAT
>JAUNUF010000081.1 GCA_030538315.1 Propionibacteriaceae bacterium | reverse complement strand
GTCTCGGATTTCGCCGGCACCACCGCGTCGCTGACCAACCCGGGCGGCATCGGCACCAACCACTCCGTGCCGCGCCTCATGACCGGCCAAGGCATGATCCTGGGCGTCGGCAACATCGACTACCCGGCCGAGTTCCAGGGCATGAGCCCCTCGAAGATGACCGAACTGGCCGTCTCGAAGATCACGACGCTGACCTCCACCTATGACCACCGTGTCATCCAGGGCGCAACCTCCGGTGAGTTCCTGAAGAAGATGCACGGCCTTCTGCTGGGCGAGGACAACTTCTACGACGAGATCTTCGAAGCGCTGCGCATCCCGTACGAGCCGCTGCGTTGGGGCCCGGACATTTCCGCGCACCGTGATTCGCAGGTCTCCAAGACCGCGCGTGTCCTTGAACTGATCAACGCCTACCGCGCGTTCGGCCACCTCACGGCAGATACTGATCCGCTGGAGTACCGCCAGCGCTCCCACGAGGACCTGCGCCTCGAAACTCACGGCCTGTCCATCTGGGATCTTGACCGCGAGTTCGCCGTCGGCACCTTCGGTGGCAAGGAGCGCACATTCCTCCCGCTGCGCGACATCATCTCCACGCTGCAGGATTCCTACTGCCGCACGGTCGCCGTCGAATACATGCACATCGCGGATCCGCGCCAGCGGTCCTGGTTCCAGCAGCGCATGGAGAAGCCGCACCAGCCGCTCACGCACGAAGAGCACATGCACGCGCTCGACAAGCTGAACGAGGCGGAGATCTTCGAGACCTTCCTGCAGACCAAGTTCGTGGGCCAGAAGCGCTTCTCGCTTGAGGGCGGCGAGTCCATGATCGTGCTGCTCGACGAGATCGCGCAGCAGGCCGCCAACGACGCGGTGGACGAGGTGTGCATCGGCATGCCCCACCGCGGCCGCCTCAACGTGCTGGCCAACATCGCCGGCAAGAGCTACGGGCAGATCTTCCGCGAGTTCGACGGCCAGGTGGACAGCTCCGGCACGGGTGACGTCAAGTACCACCTGGGCGCGGAAGGCACATTCGTCGCCTCCAACGGCGCGACGGTGAAGACCTCCGTGGCCGCGAACCCCTCGCACCTCGAGACGGTCAACCCGGTGCTCCAGGGCATCGCCCGCGCCAAGCAGGACATGCTCGGCACCGGTGACTACCCCGTCCTGCCGCTGACCCTGCACGGCGACGCGTCGTTCTCCGGCCAGGGCGTGGTGTTCGAGACCATGCAGATGTCGCAGCTGCGCGGCTACAAGACCGGTGGCACCATCCACGTGGTGGTCAACAACCAGGTGGGCTTCACCACCGCCCCCACAGAGTCGCGTTCCTCGACGTACTGCACCGATGTGGCCAAGGCCATCTCGGCACCCGTGCTGCACGTCAACGGCGATGATCCGGATTCCTGCATTCGTGCGGCCCGCATCGCGTTCGAGTACCGCCAGACGTTCCACAAGGACATCGTCATCGACCTGGTGTGCTACCGCCGCCGCGGCCACAACGAGGGCGACGATCCCAGCTTCACGCAGCCGAACATGTACGACCTCATCGAGCAGAAGCGCTCTACGCGTCGTCTGTACACCGAGTCGTTGATCGGCCGTGGCGACATCTCGTTGCAGGATGCCGAAGACGTCATGAACCGCTTCCGGGCCCGCCTGGAGAACGTGTTCAAGGAGGTCCGCGAATCCAAGGATGCGGAGTCGGACGAGTACCGCAAGGTGCCGTACTACCCCACCAAGCCCGAGGCTCGCCTCACCGAGATCACCACGGAGATGCTGCAGACCATCGCCAACGTGCACACGCAGTTCCCCGAGGGCTTCGCGGTGCACCCGAAGGTCCAGCCGCAGCTCGAGCGTCGAGCAGAGGCCATCATGAACGGCCCCATCGACTGGGCCACGGCTGAGATCATCGCGTTCGGTTCGCTCCTGATGGAGGGTCGCCCGGTGCGCCTGGCCGGCCAGGATTCGCGTCGTGGCACGTTCTCGCAGCGCTTCGCCGCCATCGTGGACCGCGTCACGAACGAGGCGTGGGTGCCGCTGAAGCACCTCACCGAGGATCAGGCCACCTTCGAGGTGTGGGATTCGCTGCTCAGCGAATACGCGGCCCTTGGCTTCGAGTACGGCTACTCCGTGGCCCGCCCGGATGCCCTGGTGCTGTGGGAGGCGCAGTTCGGCGACTTCGTCAACGGCGCCCAGATCATCTCGGATGAGTTCGTTGCCTCCGGTGACGCCAAGTGGGGCCAGAAGTCGGGCGTGTGCCTGCTGCTCCCCCACGGCTACGAGGGCCAGGGCCCGGATCACTCGTCTGCCCGCATCGAACGGTGGCTGCAGCTGTGTGCCGAGGGCGCCCTGGCCGTGTGCCAGCCGTCGACCCCGGCGAACCACTTCCACCTGCTGCGCCAGCACGCCTACGTGAACTGGCACCGTCCGGTGATCATCGCAACGCCGAAGTCCATGCTGCGCAACAAGCTGGCCACCTCCACGCCGGAAGACTTCACCTCCGGTAAGTGGAACCCGGCCCTGGATGATCCCACCATCACGGATCCGTCCAAGGTGGAGCGCATCATCCTGTGCTCCGGCAAGGTGCGTTGGGATCTGGTGGCTCGCCGCCAGAAGAATGGCCACGACGGCAAGATCGCGATCATCTCCCTCGAGCGGCTCTACCCGCTGCCCACGGAGGAACTGGTCGAGATCCTGCGCAAGTATGCGCACGTCACGGACATTCGGTTCGTGCAGGACGAGCCGGAGAACCAGGGAGCCTGGCCGTTCATGGCCCAGCACCTGCCGGGCGCCGTCAAGGAACTGTTCCCCGAGTTCGACCTGAACATGAAGCCCCACACGCGTCCGTGGTCGTCCGCCCCATCGGTCGGCTCGCTGGCAGTGCACAAGGATCAGGAAGACGCCCTGCTGAGCGCAGCGCTCGACTGAGGTCTAGGCTTGCGGTCATGTACTTCACTGACCGCGGTTTGGAAGAGTTGGTTGATCGGCGAGGCCACGAGGAGATCTCCTTCGAGTGGCTCGCCGATCAACTGCGTACGTTCGTGGATTTGAATCCCGAATTCGAAACTCCCGTGGAGCGTCTCGCTTCCTGGCTCGCCCGTCTTGACGATGATGAGGAGGACTGATGCTCGATCTCGATGCTCTGCAGGCCAGGTATCGCACCGTCACCGGGGAGGAGCCTCAGGGGCTCTGGTTCGCGCCGGGACGCGTCAACCTGATTGGTGAACACACCGATTACAACGACGGGTTCGTCCTGCCCTTCGCGCTGGACAAGAAGGCCGTCATCGCTGGCGGACGCCGTGACGACGATCAGCTGGTGCTGGTCTCGCTCGAGCTCGACGACGAGGTACACACCTCCATCGGGGAGCTCTCGCCCGGTACCGAGGGCTGGTTCTCCTACCTTGCCGGCGTGGTCTGGGCGTTGCGCGAGGCCGGCCACAGCGTCGGCGGTGCCAACCTGGTGATGACCTCCGACGTCCCGCTGGGTGCCGGCCTCTCCAGCTCGGCCGCCATCGAGTGCGCCACCGTCGCGGCGTTGGTTGATCTCTACGGGCTGGACATCGCTCCCATGGACCGCGCCAAGATCGCCAGGGTCGCGGAGAACGCCTACGTGGGCGCACCCACCGGCCTGCTCGACCAGGCTGCCAGCACGCTGTGCAAGGCGGATCACGGGCTGTTCCTCGACTGTCGAACGCTGGAGACCGAGCACGTGCCGCTGCCCATGGCGGAGCAGGGCTACGAGATGCTGGTGTTGGACACCAAGACCCCTCACAGCCACGTGGACGGCGAGTACGGCACCCGTCGCGCCACCTGCGAGGCCGCCGCCGCCAAGTTGGGCATCCCGGCGCTGCGCGACGTCGAGGATCTCGACGCGGCGCTGGCGCAGCTCGACGACGAGACGATGATCAAGCGCGTGCGTCACGTCGTGACGGAGAACGAGCGGGTGCTCAAGGCCTTCGAGCTGGCCCGCACCGCGGATCTGGCCGAGTTGGCTCCCCTCCTGGACGAATCCCACGCTTCGATGCGGGACGACTACGAGATCACCGTGCCGACGGTGGACCTCGCCGTCGACACCGCCAAGGCAGCCGGTGCGTTGGGCGCCCGCATGACGGGCGGCGGCTTCGGCGGCTGCATCATCGCGCTCACGAAGGCCGGAGAGGCGGATCGGATCGGTCAGGCCATCGCCGACGCCTTCGATGAGGCCGGCTTTGGCGCCCCCGTGTGGTTCACCGTCACCCCCGCCCCCGGAGCTGGCAGGCTCAGCTGACGCGCTCCAACTCGCGCCGCCCCACCGCCCAGATGGCGGTGACGGCGGTGGCGAGGATGAAAGGCGCCACGATCAGCGTGCCCACCATCTGCGTGCGATCTGGAGACGTCAACAGGCTGTAGACCACCATGAGGTGCAACAACGACGAGCCCACGATGAGCCCCAGCGCCCACGCGTGGCCCTTCGCGGTGAACCAGGCGAACGCAATCAGGCTCAGGCCGTAGAGCACCAGCACTGCGGCCACTCCAATGCCGAACAGCCCGCTGTTGGCGATCACGGTGCCCACGGCGACGCCCAGCACGGCGAGACCCGTGATCCCAGTCAGGATCACGCAAATGGCCAGCAGGGGGCGGCGCAGCACGTTCGTCACGAGGCACAGCGTAGCTTTGGGATCGTGTGGTGAGCGAATGCTGGTCAATTCCCCACAAGCGGGTCGCTATTGCTTATCGTTGTCCACAGGGGTAGCCTGCATGAGCTTGCGGGATTTTCCCGGGGCCCACAACGTCCGACAGAAGGAGTACAACTATGGATTGGCGCCACAGGGCTGCCTGCCTCACTGAGGATCCGGAGTTGTTCTTTCCTGTCGGCAACACGGGGCCGGCACTAGCCCAAATCGAAGAGGCCAAGAAGATCTGCGCGCGCTGCGTCGTGAAGGATCAGTGCCTCCAGTGGGCTCTCGAAGCAGGCCAAGACCACGGTGTGTGGGGCGGCCTGAGCGAGGATGAGCGCCGCGCGATCAAGCGCCGCGCCGCGCGGTCGCGTCTCCGCAACAACTGACGCCAGCTACGGCACCGGCAGCACGATCTTCGCGACGGCGCCCTGAGCGTCCTTGCGATTCTTCAGCGTGAGCTTGCCGTTCATGTCTGTGATCAGCGTCGAGATGATCGACAGGCCCAACGACTTCTGGGCGCCCAGCTTGAACCCTTCCGGGAGCCCGTTGCCGCCGTCGACAATCTCGACGGTGAGCTTGGCGCCGTCGCGCTGAGGAAGCACCTCCACCACGCCTGAGGCGCTGTCCAGGCCGTGCTCGACGGCGTTTTGGCACAGTTCGGTGATCACCATGGACAGGGACGTGGCCATCTCTGCGGGAACCACGCCGAAGGTGCCCCGTCGCACTGCGCGAACGGTGCCGGAGGAGGCAGCGAGGTCGCCCACCATGTCGAGGATCTTGTCGCACACGTCATCGAAGGCCACCTCCTCCACCAGCGAGTAGCTGAGGGTCTCGTGCACCATGGCGATGGAGGAGACCCGCCGCATCGCGTCCCGCAGGGCCTCCTTGCCCTCTTCGGACTTGAGGCGTCTCGACTGCATGCGCAGCAGCGCGGCCACCGTCTGCAGGTTGTTCTTCACGCGGTGGTGGATTTCGCGGATCGTGGCGTCCTTGGTGACGAGCATCCGGTCTCTGCGCCGCAGATCCGTGGTGTCGCGGCAGAGCACTAGCATGCCGGCCGAGGTGAACTCAAACCACAGTGGCAGCACCACGAAGCGCATGGAGGCGCCCATGGCCTCGACGTCGAATTCGAGGCTGAGCCGGCCGTCGATGTCCGCGCTGACGGTCTGGCCAACGCTCTCGACCCCCTCGCGCAGCCTGCGGGTGAGCTCCCGGAAGTGTTCGCCCTCGATATCGCCGATGGCGCCGAGCCTCCGGTAGCCGGTGATCGCGTTGGGGCTTGCGTAGGAGATGACCCCGTCGGGCTGAATCCGCAGCACGCCATCTGCCACGCGGGGCATGAGCGCCTTGTCCGACGGCGGCACGATGGGGAACTCGCCGCGCATCAGCATTTGGGTGAGGATCTCGGCGGCTTCGAGGTAGTTCTCCTCGAGCGCACCGGTGGCGCGCATGCCCATCTGGTTGGTGTGGCGCTCGATGACGGCCACCGGGCGATCGTGGCGCAGCACTGGGATGGCCCACACGTCGACGGGAATGCCCGCCGAGAGCGCGTTATCTGTGGTCTCGGCGATCTCATGGGTCATGAAGGCCACCGTGACCTGGTGGTCCGGCTCGTACTCGATCAACTCCCCCACGATGTCCTCTTCGAGGGCTGTGGGGCCCGTGACGGGCCGAACCTGGGCGGTGCAGGCAAAGATGTCGCCCTCGTCGGTCAGGGGCTTCCAGAGGACGAGATCCGAAAAGCTGAGATCCGCCAGCATCTGCCAGCCGGAGACAAAGGCCTCCAGCCACTCTTCGTCTGTCATCAGGTCAACGTCGCGTCCCACGGGGTCCACTCTGCCACGGACACGTGTTTCGGTGCAGCCCGGTCCTTCTGGCACAATGGGGCGTCCACTGAATTGACTTTGAAGGAGGCCAACTATGAGCAAGCGTGGTCGTAAGCGCAAGGCCCGTCGCAAGAGCGGCGCAAACCACGGCAAGCGTCCCAACGCCTGACCGTCGGCCAGAACGCAGAAGCCCCCGCATGCGGGGGCTTCTTCATTTTCTGCCTAGTGTTTCCGGGTGATGCGCATGGTCTGGATGCGGGCCGTCAACGTTGACGGTGCCGAGGAGACCGGCTGGCTGCGCTGGATCATCTCCGTGATGGTGGACTCGATCTCGAAGTTCTCCATACATCGCTCGCAGGCGTGCAGGTGGTGGCGGATCAGATCCGCATCCGCCTCGAGGAGTTCGCTGTGCAGGAACGCGTGGACCCGGGCGAGCGCTTGGACGCATTCGTCCAGTTCGTCGTGCTCGTGGGAGTACATGTCACCTTCAGCCATCACCGGCCTCCCGTCGTGCGGCCAATGCCGCGCTCCTGGGCGTACTCCGCGAGACTTTCGCGCAGTTGGGCCCGGCCACGGTTCAGGCGGCTCATCACGGTGCCGATGGGGGTGTCCATGATCTCGGCGATCTCCTTGTAGGAGAATCCCTCGACGTCTGCGAGCAGCACCGCCATGCGGAAGGTCTCGGGCAGCGCGGCGATGGCCTCTGCGACGGCGGCATCCGGGGTTTGGTCCAGCGCCTCCATCTCGGCGCTGCGCAGGCCGGTGGAATCGTGGTTTGCCGCGCGGGCGAGCTGCCAGTCAGTGACTTCCTCATCACCACTGAGCTGCGGCGAGCGCTGCGCCTTGCGGTAGTTGTTGATGTAGGTGTTGGTGAGGATGCGGTAGAGCCACGCCTTGAGGTTGGTGCCGGCCTGGAAGGTGTGCCGGGAGCCGAATGCCTTCGCGTAGGTCTCCTGGACCACGTCCTCGGCATCCGCCGGGTTGCGCGTCATGCGCAGCGCGGCCGCGTAGAGGCGGTCAAGATGGCTCAGCGCTTCCTCCTCGAACGCCAGCGCGGCGTCGAGGTCTGCGTCCGTAGGCGCTTCGAGCAGTTCCTGATCTTCCATCAGAACAGACAATAGCGCGACAAGCACCAAGGCCCGCGTTGCGGCCATCTGTGGGACGACGACGGTGTGCGTCCGGGCTGGCGAGATGCTCATGCAGCGTGCAACCACGCACGGGGCCGAGTTATTCCCGCACCATCACAGAGTTCAGCGCAACAAGCGCACCCGCCTTCGGATCAGCTCCGTGGGCGGGTGCGCTCTCAAGCAGAGGAGTTGGATCAGCCAGCGGTCTTCGCCGGCAGCGTCTTCGGCTTGAAGGACGGGCGGCCCGCCTCGTAGGCGGAGATCGCGTCATCCTGCTGCAGGGTCAGCGAGATGTCGTCCAAGCCGTTCAGGAGGCGGTGCTTGGTGTATTCGTCGATCTCGAAGCCCACCTGCAAATCACCGCGGGTGATGCTCTGCGAGGCCAGGTCCACCGTCGTCTCAACGTTCGGGTCAGCCTCGATGGCCTCCCAGAGACGGTCGCGGTCCTCCTCCGAGACCAGCGCCACAAGGAGACCGGCCTTGCCGGAGTTCGAGCGGAAGATGTCGCCGAAGCGGGTGCCGATGACGACGCGGAAGCCGTAGTTCTGCAGCGCCCACACGGCGTGCTCGCGGGAGGAGCCAGTGCCGAAATCTGGGCCCGGGATGAGGATGGTGCCGGTGGTGAACGGCTCCTTGTTCAGCACGAACTCAGGATCGTTGCGCCAGGCGGAGAACAGGCCATCCTCGAAGCCCGTGCGGGTGATGCGCTTGAGGTAGACGGCAGGGATGATCTGATCCGTGTCGACGTTCGAGCGCTGCAGCGGAACGGCGATGCCAGTGTGGCTGATGAACGGTTCCATGGGTCAGGCTCCAATCAGGTCTGCAGGGGCGGCCAGGTGGCCGGTGATGGCGGTGGCCGCGGCGACGGCGGGCGAGACCAGGTGGGTACGCCCGCCCTTGCCCTGGCGGCCCTCAAAGTTGCGGTTCGACGTGGAGGCGGCCCGCTCCCCCGGCTGCAGCTGATCCGGGTTCATGCCCAGGCACATCGAGCAGCCGGCGGCGCGCCACTCGGCACCGAAGTCGAGGAAGACCTTGTCGAGGCCCTCGGTCTCTGCCTCGATGCGCACGCGGGCCGAGCCGGGGACGACGAGCATGCGCACGCCGTCGGCGATCTTCTTGCCCTCCAGCACGGACGCGGCGAGGCGGAGGTCCTCGATGCGGCCGTTGGTGCAGGAGCCGAGGAAGACGGTGTCCACCTTGATGTCGCGCATGGGGGTGCCGGGCACCAGGTCCATGTATTCGAGGGCGCGGCGGGCGGTTGCCTGCTCCACCTCGTCGGCGAAGTCCTCGGGTGCGGGCACGGCGGCGCCCAACGGCACGCCGTGGGCGGGGTTGGTACCCCAGGTGACGAAGGGGGTGAGTTGGGTGGCGTCGATGTCCACCTCGACGTCAAACGTCGCGTCGTCATCGGTGCGCAGCGTCTTCCAGTACTCGACGGCGGCGTCCCACTCGTCGCCCTCGGGTGCGTGCGGGCGGCCCTTGAGGTAGGCGAACGTGGTCTCGTCCGGAGCGATCATGCCGGCCTTGGCGCCCCACTCGATGGACATGTTGCAGATCGTCATGCGCCCTTCCATCGAGAGGTTCTCGATGGTGCTACCGCGGTACTCGACGATGTGGCCCTGGCCACCGCCGGTGCCGACCTTCGCGATCAGCGCGAGCACGACGTCCTTTGCAGTGACGCCATTGGGGAGTTCACCGTTGATGTTGACGGCCATTGTCTTGGGCTTGGCCTGGTTCAGCGTCTGCGTGGCGAGCACGTGCTCCACCTCGGAGGTGCCGATGCCAAACGCCAGCGCGCCGAAGGCGCCGTGGGTGGAGGTGTGCGAATCGCCACAGACGATGGTCATGCCCGGCTGGGTCACGCCCAGCTGGGGGCCGATGATGTGCACGACGCCCTGATCCTTGTCACCCAGCGAGTGGATGCGGATGCCGAAATCCTTGGCGTTCTGGCGCAGGGTGTCGACCTGCTTGCGCGAGACCGGGTCCGCGATGGGCGCGAGGATGTTCAGCGTGGGCGTGTTGTGGTCTTCTGTCGCGAGCGTGAGATCCGGGCGACGGACGGGACGCCCAGCCATGCGAAGGCCCTCGAAGGCCTGGGGGCTGGTCACCTCGTGCACGAGATGAAGGTCGATGTAGAGCAGATCCGGCTCTCCGTCCACGGCGCGGACGACGTGTGCGTCCCACACCTTTTCGCTCAGGGTCTTACCCATGGCTCCTCGCTTCGCAAGTGATGACAATCGTTCCTTTGGGAACTCCCGGTAAGTATGACGAGTCGCCCGCTGCCGTCAAGTTGCATGTCCAGCATGTGGATTGTTAATCTCACCATATGGACGACTCTTCTGGTGTTGGCGTACTCGACAAAGCGGCCCTCGTGCTGGCCGCTCTGGAGCGCAATCCCCTGACCCTCGCAGGTCTTGTCACGGCCACCGGCCTCGCCCGCCCGACGGCGCACCGCCTCGCGGTGGCGCTGGAGCATCACCGCTTCGTGGGGCGAGACCTGCAGGGTCGCTTCGTGCTGGGCCCCCGCCTGATCGAACTGGCCGAATCCGCCGGCGAGGATCCCCTGCTGGCCACCGCCGGCCCCATCCTCACGCGGCTGCGCGACATCACGGGGGAATCCGTGCAGCTGTTCCGCAGGCAGGGCGACGTGCGCGTGTGCGTCGCTTCGGTGGAGCGCCCCACGGGCCTGCGCGACACCGTCCCGGTGGGTGCCCAGGTGTCGATGACCGCTGGCTCCGCCGCGCAGGTGCTGCTGGCCTGGGAAGAGCCGGACAAGCTGGAGAAGCTGCTGGACCACGCGTCGTTCACCATGGCCACGCTCCAGACGGTGCGTCGTCGTGGCTGGTCGCAGTCGGTGGCTGAACGCGAGGCCGGCGTCGCGTCGGTGTCCGCCCCGGTTCTGGCGCCTTCCGGCAAGCTGATCGCCGCCGTGTCCGTGTCTGGCCCCATCGAGCGCCTCACCCGCTCCCCCGGGCGCCTTCATGCGCCCGCCGTCTTGGCTGCTGCCGAGCGACTCAGCGAGGTGCTGCGCCGCAGCGGCGCCCCCGAATGATGTCCTGAGACTTGGGGTGGGGCCGGAGCAGGGTCTGACCCGGGGTCTCCCCAATACCGTCGCCGGGTGGCGGTGCCTACTGTTGAAGCATGACTTACCAGTATTCGGGCACCACCCGCGGCGACGAGCGTTCCATGGCCGTTCTCGCCCACCTGTCGGCCATCATCGCCATGGTTCTGAGCGCGGGCTGGCTGAGCTTCGTCGGCCCGCTGCTCGTGTGGCTTCTCTACAAGGACCGCAGCCGCTTCGTGCGCCGCGCCGCTGCCGGTTCGTTCAACTTCAACATCTGGGCTTGGGTGATGAACATCGTCGCGTGGATCTGCATGTTCACCGTGATCCTCATCCCGGTGTCCATCGGCCTCTGGATCGTGGCTGGCATCATGACGCTCTGGTGCCACATCAAGGGTGCCCTCCGCGCGGCCAACGGCGACACCTACGACTACCCCGCGTCGATCCGCATCCTCAACTGACGGGTTGAATGCGAAAACGCCCTGGTCAGATTTCTCTGACCAGGGCGTTTGCCTTGTAGCCCCGACGGGATTCGAACCCGCGCTACCGCCTTGAGAGGGCGGCGTGCTAGGCCGCTACACAACGGGGCCCCTAGCGCGTTGGAGAGCTTAACACTCTCTCCTGCTGGATGACTAATCGTCTTCCGCAGGGGTACCAGGACTCGAACCTAGACTGACGGAACCAGAATCCGGCGGGCTGCCAATTACCCCA
>JAUNUF010000200.1 GCA_030538315.1 Propionibacteriaceae bacterium | reverse complement strand
CCTGGCCCCGGGCCTGGCGCGCGCCATCAAGAAGAACAACACCGACCTGCTCGACGAGTACTCCGCCCTCGCCGTCCCGCGCGTGTGGAAGGCCCAGCACTTCTCCTACTGGATGTCTTCGATGCTCCACACGGTCCCCGAGCAGGAGTATTTCCAGATCCAGCGCTCACGCGCCGAACTACGCTCCGTCCTGGCCACCGAAGCCGGCCGCACGTACCTGGCGCAGCAGTACGTCGGGCTCGACCTGCCGCAGTTCGAGGTGTAGCCGACGTCGGCAAGGTGCCCCGAGCGGGGAGGTTTTCGAACTTTTCGTTTTGCTGATGTTTCCGCTGGTAGGGGCTGCCAGGGGGTATGCTGCGAAAACGAAAAAGTCGAAAGTTCGCCGGAACGGGACATGGTCCCGCCCGCGGAGGGTGTCACCCGCGGAGAGCCTCCCGGAGTTCCTGCCGCGAACTGATGCCGACCTTCCGATAGATGCGCGTGAGGTGGTACTCCACCGTCTTCGTTGACAGCGACAGTTCGCGGGCGACCTCGCTGTTGGTGGCACCGTCGGCGACCCGCACGGCGATCTGCTCTTCCTGGGGAGTCAGGCCGTGCGGGTTCGTCCGCTGGCCGAGGCCCGTTCCCACGCCGCCGACCTTCCGTTCCAGGGCGCAGCGCTGGACCATGACGGTCGCACCCATCTGGGCGGAGATCTCGGCGGCGTGGGCGAGGATTTCGTCGGCACGCTGGCGACGACCGTGGCGGCGCAGCACTTTGCCGTACTCGAAGAGGATGCGGGACTGGTAGGCGGGCATGGGGGTGTCCAGGATGGCTTCGACGGCGGACTCGAAGGTCCTCAGGCCGGCGGCGACGTCGCCACGCTGGAGCTGGATCGTCGCCCGAGGAACGGCATTCTTGGCCGCCAGCGACACCAGCCCCGACGGGCCGTGGCGCTGTTCGGCCTGCGTGATCAGCTCGTCGGCCTGCTCGATTCGTCCGGCCCGGATGAGGGTCTGGGCGTAGACGTCCTCCCAGGGCCAGAAACCGGGGTGCTGGGTGTCGGTGGAGGCGACGATCCGGGCGAGTGAGCCGCCGGCGCGCAGCGCGGTGGGCAGGTCGGCGGCGTTGGCGGAGTGGATCATCCGGCCCATGGCGGCGGGCAGGGACTGGAGGAGGAAGGCGTCCTCGCTGAGGTTCATGCGGTGGAGGTACTGCCGGGCGAGCATCTCGTCGCCCTGCATGGCAGCGATCTGGACGCCGGACCACAGGAGCATCGGTTCGAGCAGCTCCATGCCGTGGGTGTCGGCGGCGGCGAGGCCGCGTTCGACGACGCGGGCGGCGGTGGACCATTCGCCGAGGACGTAGAGGGTGCGGGCGAGCCACGCATCCTGCCACAGGCCGACGGCGGGGGACTGACCAGGATGGTGCTGGAGTTTCTCGCGGGCGGTGAGGGGGTCGTCGAAGCTCAGGGACAGCCAGCCGTGGACCATGTCGAGACGTTGCCGGTCGATGGCCAGGTCGGGCGTCATCGTCATGTCCGGCATCCGGCCGGTGAGTG
>JAUNUF010000199.1 GCA_030538315.1 Propionibacteriaceae bacterium | reverse complement strand
GAGTCGGCCGCGATCGGTGCGGCGGCGAAAGGCGCGGCGGCCGCCAACGAGGCCGACGGCAGTCCGCTGCCCGACGCAACGCCCACCGCAACGCCCGGTGCGACGGCGAGCGCGGCGGCGATGAACAGCGCGGCGGCGATGGCGAGGACGGCGGGGACGGCGGGGAGGGGTCGCGTGGTCATGTGAGGAACACCAGCCAGATGATGAGGAAGATGAGCAGGGCGAGCGGGATGGCCACGGCCGCGAACGCCGACCATTTCTTCGCGCGCGACACGGGGAATTCGCCGGTGAACCGGCCGGTTTGCCCGTTCATGGCATACGTCCAGGTGCGGCCGGCGTACTCGACGTTGAGCATCCACACCGGCAGGTACACCAGTTCCGTCCCGCCGCGCAGCAGGCGGATGTCCGACCCGGCGACGGTGACGGAGGAATAGCCGTGCACCGTGCCGCGCATCGCGTTGATCGCGGAGGCCTCGATGCGCTGCCATGCGCGCGGGTGGGCCTCGTCGGCGGTGACGGTGCAGGTGTTCGCGCGGAATCCCGCCAGGTAGGCGGTGCCGAACGGCCTCGCGTCGCCGAGGTCGAAGGGCTCGATGGATTCGGTCCGGTCGTCGTCGATGATCCGCGTCGCGGCGACGGGGATGGCGTTGAACCCCATGTCCGCCGCGCGGCGGACGGTGAAATGACCGGTCGTCGTGGTTTCCGTGTCCCCGATCGTCGACGTCGACCGCTGCGTGGCATCGAATTGCACGTCGGCGTGGACGTCGCACCCGTACAGCCAGTAGGGCACGTAGATGCCGGCGAGCTCGGCCATGGTCGCCTCGTCGGTGAACACCTTCGGGATCAACGGAAGTTCGTGCGCGCGGGCGCGGAATTTCTCGATGACCTCGCCCTTCGTCGTCGAAAACGGGATCAGCCGGGTGGGCATGGCCGTGGCGCGCAGCTGCGATTCCGCAACGAAGTTGTTGCCGCAGTACGGGCAGGCCGTGGCCACGGTGTCCGGCGCCCCGATGATCCCGCCGCCGCAGGATGGGCATTCCAGGTGGAGCAGCCCGCGCTCGCGCGCTTCCTCGGCCGTCAGTTCCTCGGGGATCCGCACATCCCACGCGAATCCGGTCTGCGGGCGCTGGCGGGGCGGCGGCGGGGGCGCAGGGCCTCCCTGCTTTTCGACGGCGCCGACGGGGAACTCGGATGCGCAGTACCCGCAGGTCATGGATCCCGAGTCCGGGCTGAACGACATCGGCCCACCGCACGCGGGGCACTTGTATTGCACACCGGTCATGTCCGCTCCTCGGGAGCGGCGCATCCGCGACTCCATTGGGGCGCACCGTTGTGCGCGATGACGGATTTCCGCTCAGTGACCAGCGTATTTCGGCGCATCGGCGCCGGTGTCACCCTTCTGGCCATTAAACGCGGGCGGATAGTACCCGGAAGGGTGGGCCGGTCGGGGCGGGACCGGCGGAGCATGGGAAGTGAACGATCACCCCGGGCGCGGGCGTCGTCAGGACGGTCCGCGCCGTCGTCGAGAGGACCCGTCATGGG
>JAUNUF010000080.1 GCA_030538315.1 Propionibacteriaceae bacterium | reverse complement strand
CCTTCGTGAGCATCCGGCGACTTCGTCGCGGGACGCTCCTCAGGAAGCGGCGTTTCTCCTGAGGTCCCGCGCGCCCGTACACTTCAACGCGGCCCTCCGCCGTCTATCCCGGGAGAAACCCCATGCCCAAGCGCTCCGACCTGCGAAACGTGGCGATCATCGCCCACGTCGACCACGGCAAGACCACCCTCGTCGACGCCATGCTCTGGCAGTCAGGAGCCTTCCGAGAAGGCGCGGACATCAACAACCGCGTGATGGATTCGATGGACCTCGAACGCGAGAAGGGCATCACCATCCTCGCGAAGAACACCGCCGTCCACCACCGCCGCCCCTCCGGCGAGGACACCATCATCAACATCATCGACACCCCCGGCCACGCCGATTTCGGTGGCGAGGTGGAGCGCGCGCTCGAGATGGTCGACGGCGTGATCATGCTGGTCGACTCCTCCGAGGGCCCCCTCCCCCAGACCCGCTTCGTGCTGCGCAAGGCGCTGGCCAAGAAGCTGCCCATCATCGTGGTGGTCAACAAGGTGGACCGCTCCGACGCGCGGATCTCCGCCGTCGTGGAGGAAACCTACGATCTCTTCATCGACCTCCTCGACGACGACGCCACCGAGGCCTTGGACTTCCCCATCGTCTACGCCTCAGCGAAGGCCGGCCGCGCCTCGCTCACCCAGCCCGCGGACGGCACCATGCCGGATTCCCCCAACCTGGATCCGCTCTTCGACACCCTCTTCGAGACCATCCCCGCCCCCGAGTACGAAGAGGGCGCCACGCTGCAGGCCCACGTCACCAACCTCGACGCCTCCCCGTACCTCGGCCGTCTGGCGCTGCTGCGCGTGGTGGCTGGCGAACTCAAGCGCGGCCAGCAGGTGGCCTGGTGCAAGACCGACGGCACCATCCAGAACGTGAAACTGACCGAGCTCCTGCGCACCGAGGCCCTCGACCGCGTGCCCGCGGAGAGCGCAGGCCCAGGCGACATCGTCGCCATCGCTGGCATCCCGGACATCATGATCGGCGAGACCCTCTCAGACCCCGAGAACCCCAAGCCGCTGCCGCTGATCGCGGTGGATGAGCCGTCGATCTCCATGACGATCGGCATCAACACCTCGCCCCTCGCCGGCAAGTCGGGCAAGAACCTCACCGCCCGTCTGGTGAAGGCCCGCCTGGATCAGGAGCTCATCGGCAACGTCTCCATCCGCGTCAAGCCCACCGAGCGCCCCGACACCTGGGAGGTGCAGGGCCGAGGCGAACTCCAACTCGCCATCCTCGTCGAGATGATGCGCCGCGAAAGCTTCGAGCTCACCGTCGGCAAGCCCCAGGTGGTCACCAAGACCATCGACGGCAAGCTCCACGAGCCCATCGAGCGCCTCACCGTCGACATCCCCGAGGAGTTCGTGGGCACCGTCTCCCAGCTCATGGGGCTGCGCCGCGGCCGCATGGAACAGCTCGTCAACCACGGCACCGGCTGGGTGCGGCTCGAGTTCATCGTGCCCGCCCGCGGCCTGATTGGTTTCCGCACCGAGTTCCTCACGGAGACGCGCGGCACCGGCATCATGAACCACGTCGCCGAGGGCTACGAGCCCTGGGCCGGCGAGTTCCGCACCCGCCCCACCGGCTCCCTCGTCGCAGACCGCACCGGCACCGTCACCACCTACGCACTGTTCAACCTGCAGGAGCGCGGCACCATGTTCGTCTCCCCCGGCGCTGACGTGTACGAAGGCATGATCGTGGGCGAGAACCCCCGCGCGGAGGACATGGACGTCAACCCCACCAAGGAGAAGAAGCTCACCAACGTGCGCGCTTCGACGGCGGACGAACTGGAGCGCCTCATCCCGGCGCGTCAGTTGTCGATGGAGCAGCAGCTTGAGTGGTGTGCAGCCGACGAATGCCTGGAGGTCACCCCCGCCGTCGTGCGCATCCGCAAGGTGCTCCTCAACGCCAACGACCGCGCGAAGGACCGCAAGAAAAAGGGCTGACGAATAGCGAACGCCGGGTGTGTCTACATGGGGGATCTACACACCCGGCGTTCTGCGGTTTCGGTCTCCACAAGAGCACGTTGAATCGTCCGCTACGACCACGGTCTTACCCGTGTAGCACCACGGTACGACCCCAAGGGGGTATTGGCAAGTGGTGGCCGGATCCAGTTTCGAATCGTTTTTCCCAGCACAGAATTCACTCACCACAAGCGCACCACCCCGTAGGCGATTCCCGCCCACACAGCGGCCCACAACACGCTGGCGAAGGTGCCGATGATGAACAATTCGCCCTTCCTGGAGGTGCCAGATGCCGACGTTGTCTTGAGGTCTGCATACCGGCCCAGCCCCTTGACGGCCAGGACGATCGCAATGCCGGAGGCGAAACCGCTCACAATGCATGCGTAGATCGCGATGCGTTCGAAGATGCCCACCCACCGACCGCCAGGAAGCTCGCGCTGCGCGGCCTCCAGCCCGAGCCGCTCGCGCGTGTGCCGGATGTCATCCTCTGGCGTTTCGACGGCGGCCCGACCCGCCTGATCGATGCGCCGCAGCAACCACCTGATGATGCCGTTGCCGAGCATGGCGAATACGCCACCGGCCACGAGGATGGCCCCCTTCAGCGCAAGATCCACCATGACGCACACGCTACCGGCAGACAGGGACATATCTTCAGGGCAGCCTGATTAAGGTAATCTCTACATATGACTCACATGAAGTCAACATCTAACGTAGCCGCGCTGTTGCTGGACGTGGTGGGCTCGCGCGGCGAGTCGCGCGCCCAGCGACATGAGACGCTGCTCGCGGCTGTCGGCGAGGTGAACCGCACCGTCGAGGCGCTCGACAGCCTGCGGTTCACCGTCGGCGACGAACTGCAGGGCATCTACCCAGACGCCCCCACCGCGCTGCGAGCGGCCTACGCCCTGCGGCTGGCAGTGGCACCCGCCGTCGACCTGCGGGTGGGCATCGGGCTCGGCGAGGTCGCCGTGATCGACGCGGAGCGCGGCATCCAGGATGGTTCCGCGTGGTGGCACGCGCGCGAGGCGATCGACGCCGTGCGGAAGCGCGCCGAGGATTCCGGCTACCGCGGAACGCGCACGGCGATCGTTGGCGCAGAAGACCCGCTGCTCGTGGCGACGGTGGGGCTCATCGACGCCCAACTGGCCCGCCTCCGCGAGGGCGCCGTCGGCACTTTGCGGGGGCTGATGGATGGGCTCACCAACGCGGAGACGGCGCAGCTGGAGGGCATCACGGAATCCGCCAACTCGCAGCGCGTGACCAACAACGACCTTCGCCCGTTGGCGGATGCCATCCGGGCGGTTGGGTACCCGTGATCGGAAGGTCTGGCGGCCCTTCGTCGTGACGCGGTGCTCGCAAGCTCGCACGCGCCCCGCTCAGGGACCAGCTGGGCCGCCCGCTCAGAGACCCATCAAGCCACTCGTTAGGGACTGTCAGACCTCGACGCCGGCGCCATCGTCGGCCATGCGGTTCTTGCGACCCTTGGTGACGATCAGCGGATCCGTGGGCTTGATGACGGAGGCGTCCTTGCCCTCGTAGTCATGCAACTCCAGGAACAGGCGCATGGCGTTGAGCCGGGCGCGCTTCTTGTCGTTGGATTTGATGCGATACCAGGGCGCGATCTCGGTGTCGGTGTACTTGAGCATCGCGTTCTTCGCCGCCGTGTAGTCGTCCCAACGCCCCAAGGATTCCAGGTCCATGGGCGAGAGCTTCCATTGGCGCACCGGGTCGATCTGGCGGATGGCGAACCGGGTGCGCTGCTCGCGCTGCGTCACGGAGAACCAGAACTTGGTCACCGTGATGCCGGATTCAATCAGCATCTCCTCGAAGATGGGCGCCTCGCGCACGAAGGTGTCGTACTGCTCATCCGTGCAGAAGCCCATCACGCGCTCCACACCGGCGCGGTTGTACCAGGAGCGGTCGAACATCACGATCTCGCCCGACGTGGGCAGGTGCTGGATGTAGCGCTGGAAGTACCATTGGCCCTTCTCGCGCTCCGTGGGCACACCCAACGCGACGGTGCGGGCGTAGCGCGGGTTGAGGTGCTCGGTGAAGCGCTTGATGGCGCCACCCTTGCCTGCCGCGTCGCGACCTTCGAAGATGATCACGTGCTTGGTGCCCCGATCCTGCGCCGAGTACTGGAACTTCAGCAGCTCGATCTGCAGCTGCCGCTTCTCTATTTCGTACTCGTTGCGGCCCATCAGCTCGTCGTATGGGTAGCGATCTCGCCACGTCTCGACGGCGTTGCCCAGCGGGTCGATCAGGTACGGGTCTTCCCCATGAACATCCGTTACTGCGTAGCCCTCCGCGACAAGTTGATCGATGTATTCGCGCAGACTGGTTGAGCTCATGGAAGCGATCAAACCACCTCCGGGTGAACGGTGGGCGAACAACGCGCGTTCTTGGAAAGGGTGCCGTTCGGTTCAGGGGGTTTCGACACGGTTGCGCGCTCGTTCCGGTTCCTGAGCCTGCCCTGCGAGCTTGCGAGTCAGGCAGGCCGAAGGACGCGGCAACCGGCTCAACCAGCGGAAAGGGTCTAGCCAGATTTGGAGTGATCGGGAAAGATCGGGGGTATGGCTGACATCACCTTCAAGGGAAACCCCATCCACACCGTCTCCGAGCTGCCCGCCGTTGGCAACGACGCACCTGATTTCGAGGTCGTTGGAACTGATCTCGGCGAGGTCAAGCTCTCTGATTTCGCGGGCGAGAAGCTCGTCATCAGCATCTTCCCCTCCGTCGACACCGGCGTTTGCGCCATGTCGGTTCGCACCTTCAACGAAAAGGCCGCCAGCTTGGAGGGCACCAAGGTGCTCAACATCTCGCGCGACCTCCCCTTCGCCCTCTCGCGCTTCTGCGGCGCCGAGGGCATCGAGAACGTCGTGGTCGCCTCTGATTTCCGCACCGGCTTCGGTGAGACCTACGGCGTCACCATGAACGACGGCCCGCTGAAGGGCCTGCTGAGCCGCGCCGTCGTGGTCATCGACGAGAACGGCAAGGTCGTCTACACGGAGCAGGTGCCGGAGATCGGCCAGGAGCCGGATTACGACGCCGCCCTCGCCGCCTTCAACTGATCGGCCCCTAGCTCAGGTGCCACGGCGCCAACGAAAAAGCGTGGCGCCCACCAAAACGCTCCTCGCCCCTGATATTTCAAGGGCGGGGAGCGTTCTTGTTGGCGCGGTGAGTTTTCGTTGGCGCCGACGGCGGGGAGAGGCGCGGGGTCAGCTGAGGACGGGGCGCACGTGGAGGCCGACGTCTGGGTCAACCAGCACCTCCTGCGACGCCGCGATCCCACCAGCCAACACCTCAGCATCCACCGGCACGTTGCGCTTCAACAGCGCCAACGCGATGGGACCCAGCTCGTGGTGGCGCGCGGACGTGCCCACGAAGCCGACGGTGCGCCCGTTGTACTCCAGCGGCGCCCCAACCTCGGGCAGTTGCGAAAGCGACCCGTCCAGATGCAACTGCACCAACCGACGCGGCGGCCGACCCAGCGTGTGCACCCGGGCCACCGTCTCCTGCCCGCGGTAGCACCCCTTGTTGAGGTGCGTGCCCACCAAGCCGATCTCGTTGGGGATGGTCTTGTGATCCGTGTCCACGAAGATGCGCGGCACGCCGGCGGCGACCCGCAACGCGTCGAACGCCCACGTTCCGACGGTGGGCTCCACCTCCGCGCCCACCGGGACGAACGCCTCCACTCCCCCAAGATCCGAATCCCGCACCCGCCACTGGGGGTCCAATGGCACCTTGTGCCCGGCCCAGACCACGCGGAGGTCCTCGCGGCGAGCAACCTCGACGCGCGTCGCGAACCGCATCCGCTCCAGGAACTCGATCAGCGCCGCGGCGCGCCCGGGCTCCGTCCACGCGAGGAAGCTCTCGCCGTCGTCGACGCCGTGCAGGACGTGCTCGATGTGGCCTGTGGGCGACAGGATCAGCGCCGTGGTTGCCTCACCGGGCGCCAACTGCGCCATGTGCTGCGTGGTGAGGTTGTGCAGCCAATCAAGCCGATCAGCACCGCTGATCTCCACCACCTCGCGGTTGCGCAGATCGACGACGCCCTCGCCCGACGCGAGAGCGCGCGCCTCGGTGACGGGGTTGCCGAAGTGCCAGATCAGGCCCTCGTCGAGGCCCGAATCGATCTCAACGCCGGCCATCAGACACGCTTCAAACGGGCCCACATGTGGGGCCGCAGCGCGTGATCCGAGGTGGAGCGATCCAGCGCGTACATGAGGTCGCCTTCCACCTTGCCGTAGAGCCGCTGGCCGCTCATGTGCGAAACCTCGGCGGACTCGCCGCGGACCACCGCATCCGTGGTCAAGTCGATGCGGGTCACCTGGATCTTGCCGACGAGGATCTCCGTCCAGCCATCGGAGCTGGCCAGCTCCACCTCGACGGAAGCGTCCGGCTTGGGGCGCCAGAACCCGGTCTCCATGCCCAGCACCTTGCTGGACTGGCCGATGTCGTCGCCCACCTTGTAGGCGTCAGCGGCATCCGCGTCGAGCAGGAACGTCTGCGACACGTAATAGAGGTAATCAGCACCGTTGTGCTGGAACTCGATGCGCTGCTCGAACTGGAAGCTGTTGCCTTCGTGGTCCGTGCCGTGGCCGGTGCCCTCCCATCGGCCAACCATCCAGCCCAGCGCGGTGAGCGCGGGGTTGAGGCCTTCCGGCACTTCGATGTCAATGTTCAACTGCGGGCTATCGGACATGCGGGCCAGTATACGAACGCGCCACAATGGGGGCCATGCGTGTTGTGGTGACCAGGGTGTCTGAGGCGGCGGTGCGGGTCGACGGCGAGGTGGTCTCGGAGTTGCCGAGGCCGGGGCTGCTTGTGCTCGCCGGGGTCGCCCACGACGACACCGCGGAGGACGCCGCGGCGCTGGCCCGCAAGATCTGGTCGTTGCGCATCCTCGACGAGGAACTCTCGGCCTCAGATGTCGACGCCCCGCTGCTGGTGGTCAGCCAGTTCACGCTGTACGCGTCCACGCGCAAGGGCAGGCGCCCGTCCTGGAGCAAAGCCGCGCCCGGCCCGGTGAGCGAACCGCTGGTCGAGGAGCTGTGCCAGCAGCTGGAACAGTTGGGCGCGAGCGTGGGCCGGGGCATTTTCGGCGCCCACATGATGGTTTCCTCCGTCAACGACGGCCCCGTGACCATCACGATGGACACGAAGAACTGGGAGGGAATGCTTGGCGGCCCTTCGTCGCCACGGGGTGCTCGTACCTCGCACCTGTGACGCTCAGGGACCAGCTGTTGGTCCCTGAGCGGGGCGTATGCGAGCACCGCCTCACACACTGCTGGTCCCTGAGCGGGGCGCGTGCGAGCTGCGAGTACCGTGGCGTTCAGGGGCCAACTGCTGGTCCCTGAGCGGGGCGCGTGCGAGCTTGCGAGTACCGCGTCACGACGAAGGGCCGCTAAGCAGGCGACAGAAACTCCACCGCGCTGATCGACACCGCATCAGAGTTGGCCGAATCATCGCCCGGCACCGTCACCTCAAGCACCGTGAGCGTGACCGCAGTGGCCGTCAACGGCGGGAAGCGCACCTCCTGCAGGTTGCGGTTGTTCGCGGCCAGGCCCTGCACGAAGAACGACCCGTCATCGAACTCCCACCGCAGCGACATGATGCGGCGCTCCGCCAGATACCTGTCTGCCCACGCGGAGTTGCCGTTGACCACGCGCAAGCCCACCAAAGGCCGGCGCCCGCTGAACGTGAACCGCAACTGCTCACCCACCGCGCTGCCGGCGCAGCGCCAGATGGTGGCGGGGTCCGCGTCGATCAATGCGCTGGACCCTTCGGAGGTGTCTTCCTCCTCGCAGGTGCCCTCTGCGGTGAGCGCGGGAATGGTCATGACGGGCCCGGTGTAGGCAACGAACTCGCCGGGGGTAGCCGTCACGGGCGGAGCCTCCGTCACCGACGGCGCAGGGCTGACGGTCACCACAGGCCCCTGCGGGGTGAAGAAGAACAGCCGCCCGATGGCGAAGGCCACGAGCAACGCCAGCACGATGAGGCCGGCCAGCACACGCGGGGAGATGCCCCGGGATTCGAGGGGCAGGGTCTTGACCGACGACGGCTTGGGCACCCGGGGCAGCTTCCGCTCCTCGCGCGCTTTGGGGGGCCGCTGATCAGCCCCAGGCCGGAACAGATCGTCCGGTAGCCCCTGCGTCATAGGCGCCATGCTAGCGGGGGCGCCAACGCCTTGCAGTGGACGCCTCCACCGGCACCATTAGGATGAAGCCGTCCATACCTAGGAGGCCACCCGTGCTGGTTAGCTTGACCACCCTGACCCCCACGATGCAGGAAGCGCTGCGTGCGTTGGTGGCGGCGATCACCGAGCACGATGGGATCTCCCCCATCAACGAGTCCGGGTCGCTGGGCATCGACGGGGTGCGCGAGGCCGATTTCTTCTTCATGGGCAAGCGTTCGGATCCGCATGGCTTCGTGGTGTGCGACGAGCGCGACGGCACGCTGCTGGTGGGCGTCCACCCCGATCATCGCCGCGACGGCGTGGGCACCGCGCTGCTGACCGAAGCGCTGCGTGCGCATCCGGATTCCGCCGCCTGGGCCTTCGGCACCCTCCCCGGCGCGCCTGAGCTCGCCGTCCGCTGCGGGCTGGTTCCCGTGCGCGAACTTCTGCGTATGGAAAAGGTCGTCGGAACCCTTGGCGGCCCTTCGCCGGGGCTGGCTCCTTCGTCGCAGAGCCCCGCTCAGGGACCAGCGGACTACACCATCGACACCTTCACGCCGGCAGACCGCGAGGCCATCGTCGCCATCAACGCCGCCGCCTTTGCCCACCACCCGGAGCAGGGGCGCCTCACGGTGCAGGAGTTCGACGACCTCACCCGCCAGCCCTGGTTCAGCGCCGACGGCCTGTTCGTCGCCCGCGAGGGCGGCCACCCCGTCGGCTTCCACTGGACAAAGCGGCACGACGGCAACCTCGGCGAGGTCTACGTCATCGCCGTTGACCCCGCCCACGAGGGCAAGGGTCTGGGCCGCGCACTGCTGCAGGCCGGCCTGGATCATCTCGCCCAGCAAGGCGACACCCGCATCCAGCTGTACGTTGAGGGCAACCAGCACCGCGTCGTCGAGATGTACCGCAAGGCGGGCTTCGACGTGGCGCAGACGGACACCAGCTACCGCACGAAGGAGCAGGCATGACAGAGGTTCCCACCGCTGAAGAGACCCCGCTGCCCGCGGATCGCTACCTCGACCGCGAACTCAGCTGGATGGCGTTCAACAACCGCGTGCTGGATCAGGCCCGCGACGCTCAGCGCGTGCCGCTCATCGAGCGCGCCAAGTTCCTGGCCATCTTCTCCTCCAACCTGGACGAGTTCTTCATGGTGCGCGTGGCTGGCCTGAAGCGGCGTATCGCCGCCGGGCTGGCGGTACCCACAGTCACCGGCAAGATGCCCGGCGAGCTGCACGCCGAGCTGCTGGACAAGGTGGCCCGGCTCGTCCAGGAGCAATCAGACGTCTTCCAGAACGACGTGCGCCCGGCGCTGCGTGACGAGGGCATCGAGATCCTCAGGTGGGACGAACTCACCGCTGCGGAGAAGGATTCGATGCGTGAGCTGTTCGCGGATCGGATCTTCCCCGTCCTCACCCCGCTGGCCGTGGACCCGTCGCACCCCTTCCCCTACATCTCCGGGCTCTCGCTCAACCTGGCCGTGCTGCTGCGCAACCCCGCCACGGGCGCGCGCCAGTTCGCCCGCGTGAAGGTGCCTCCGGTGCTGTCTCGGTTCGTGAAGCTGGCCGAGGGCCGCTACGTGCCGTTGGAGGAGATCATCTCCCGTCACCTGGGCCAGTTGTTCGCCGGCATGCAGGTGCTCTCCCACACCACCTTCCGCGTCACCCGCAACGAGGACATCGAGGTGGAGGAGGACGACGCGGAGAACCTGCTGTTCGCCCTCGAACGCGAGCTCCTGCGCAGCAAGGTGGGCCGCCCGCCGGTGCGCCTCGAGGTGGAGGAGGACATCGACGAGCCCATGCTCGAGATGCTCGTCGGCGAGCTCGGTATCCGCGAGAACGAGGTGTTCCGCCTGCCCGCGCCGCTCGACCTAACCGGCCTGTTCGGCCTCACGGATTCCAGCCGCGAGGATCTCCAGTACCCCAACTTCCTGCCCATCACGCATCCGGATCTTGCGGAGGTGGAGAGCGCCAGCCCGGCCGACATGTTCAAGGCCCTGAAGCTGCGCGACGTCCTGGTGCAGCATCCATATGACTCGTTCGCCACCTCGGTGCAGCGCTTCGTCGAACAAGCCGCGGCAGATCCAGCAGTGCTGGCCATCAAGCAGACGCTGTACCGCACGTCCGGCGATTCGCCCATCGTCGACGCCCTCATCGACGCCGCCGAAATGGGCAAGCAGGTGCTGGCCATCGTCGAGATCAAGGCGCGCTTCGACGAGCAGAACAACATCGGCTGGGCGCGCAAGCTCGAGAAGGCCGGCGTCCATGTGGTCTACGGCATGATCGGTCTCAAGACCCACTGCAAGCTCTCCCTCGTGGTGCGCGAGGAGGGCGACGGCCTGCGCCGCTACGCCCACATCGGCACGGGCAACTACAACCCCAAGACGGCCCGCCAATACGAGGACGTGGGGCTGCTCACATCGCATCCCATCATCACCGACGACATCGCCCGGCTGTTCAACCATCTCTCGGGCATGACACAGGAGACGCATTACCGCCGCCTGCTCGTGGCCCCGCACGGCATCCGGAAGGGGCTGCTGGAGCGCATCGAGGGCGAGATCGCCAACCATCGCCAGGGCCTGCCGTCGGGCATCAAGATCAAGGTCAACTCCATCGTCGACGAGGCAATCATCGACGCCCTGTACCGCGCCTCGCAGGCGGGTGTTCCGGTGGACATGTGGGTGCGCGGCATCTGCACCATCCGCCCAGGCGTGCCGGGCCTCAGCGAGAACGTCCGGGTGCGTTCCGTGCTCGGCCGGTTCCTGGAGCACTCGCGGCTCTACTGGTTTGCGGGCGGCGGCAACCCCATCGTCGGCATCGGCTCGGCAGACCTCATGCACCGCAACCTGGACAGGCGCGTGGAGGCTATCGTGAGCATCACCAACCCCGCACACATCCGCCAGATCGAGGAGCTGTTCCAGATGGCGTTTGCGCCCACCACCGTGCACTGGGAACTCAACGATTCCACGTGGACATCCCACACCACCGACGACGAGGGCTCACCCCTGACTGACCTTCAGGAGTGGCTCATCCAGCAGACCTCCGCCCGCCGCGCCAGCCGATGACCAGGAAGCCGGACATCCGGGCCGCTGGCGCAGTGGTGCTGCGCGGCGAGGGCGAGAGCATCGAGGTGCTCGTGGTGCACCGTCCCGCCTACGACGATTGGTCGCTGCCCAAGGGCAAGGGCACCAAGGACGAGCTGCCACCGCAGACGGCCATCCGCGAGGTATTCGAGGAGACGGGCGTCTCCGCCCGCTTGGGGCTGCGTTTGCCGTCCATCCGCTACAAGCTCACCAAGGGCCTCAAGTCCGTCGAGTACTGGCGCGCGGAGGCCGTGGCGGAGCAGGAGTTCCTCCCCAATCAGGAGGTGGACAAGGTCAAGTGGCTGGACATCGACAAGGCGATGCGCACGCTGACCTACGCCGACGAACGCCGCCTCCTCTCCGCCGCCCTGCTGCTGCCGCGCACCACACCCCTGCTGCTGGTGCGCCACGGCAAGGCGATGCTGCGCAAGGACTGGAGCGGCGCTGATCAGGAGCGACGGCTGACCGCCCGGGGCCGGCGCCAGGCGAAGGAATTGACCCAGTTGTTCTCGGCCTA
>JAUNUF010000005.1:50756-72981 GCA_030538315.1 Propionibacteriaceae bacterium | reverse complement strand
TCCCCGCGGCCTGTGATCACATCCAGGCTGGTGACATTTCCACTTCGCGTTTCGGCCCTGTCTGCGTCCACGGCGGTTCGGGCGGCGCAGGTTCGTCTGGGCAGGGTGGTGCCTTGGGTCGATGTCTGAGTTGTCTCAGCAGGAAGCGTTGGTGTTGCCGTGGGCGTTGCATCGGATCAATGTGGCGGGGTGGGGTGAATACCGGCAACCCTGTCACGGGGTCTAGGTGGACCTTCCATTGGGAATGTGGCGATAGTTGCGGGTCTGGTTCGAGCAGCCTGTGGTGGTGGGGGCACAGTAGGACGGCGTTGCCTGTGGAGGTGGGGCCGCCGGCCCACCAGGGGACGATGTGGTGGCCGTCACAGGCGACGGGTGGTGCCTCGCAGCCGGGGAAGGCGCATCCTTGGTCTCTCAGGGTGAGGGCGGCGCGGATGGTGGGGGTGAACAGGCGGTGTTCTCGGCCGACGTCCAATGGTTCGGAGTGTGATCCGAGGACCGCGGGGATGATGCCTGCGTCGCAGGCGAGCCGGCGTGCTTCACCCGGGGAGATGCTGTCGATCTCTGGGATCCCGATCAGGTCAATGCCGCCCAGCCCGGTCAGCAGCGTGTCAAGGTTGATCCCGACGTAGACATGAGGCCGGTCCCCACCATGAGCGGGCAGATCCTTCGAGTTGGCCGCAATCCCTGCCCACAACACCAGAGCATCAGCACGCCGCGCATCAGGGGCAGGCAGTTGGTTGGTCTCCCGGTAGGAGGAGATCGACGGCATCAACGCGTCAATCTGCGCCTTGAGTAGTGCCATCTGCGCTTCGGGGAGGACGGCTCGCATGATGCCGGTGCCGTGGCCGTCGAAGCTGAACCTGACGGACCGGTTGCGTTCAGCAGCCCGGTCCTGCGCGGCGAGGCGTTTGGCTTCTTCTTCGTCGGCGCCGTCGGGGTCCACAACTTCATAGAGGCGGGCTGCGAGTTTCCGCAGGTCTTGGGGTCCGAAGCTGTGGGCGTGTTCGAGGATGGTTTCCTGACACTGCGCCAGTTCGGAACGCGTCAGTTGAGACGGCAGTTTGCGCAGCCCGTCGATGATGGCTCGGGTCTGCTCCACCGAGATCCGCCCCTCGTTCAGCGCTGCGGCGATGAGAGGAAACCGGTCCCCGAGTTCCGAGGCCAGTTTCAGCGTGGCGGTGGCCTGCTTGGTGGTGGTTCGCAGCGAGTGGCGTTCTTGGTCAAGCACTTTCTCTGCGCCGGCGAGTCGGGCTTCGTGCAAAGTATGAAGGCGGAACCCAGCGATCTGAGCCTCTACCTCTGCGGCGATCTCCAACGCGAGGGCTGTCTGGTCTGCCGGTGTGTCTGTCAGTGACGAGGCGCCAGCTTCCCACAATGCAGCAACGAATTGCTGCGCCAGGTGCTGGATCTCGTTCATGTGAATCATTCTTGCTGAACGCACTGACAAAAATGGATGGTGAGGCGTCCGTTTCAGGCGGGATTGGATAACAGTTACATAACGGTGCCTGTGTGCTTGCGGAGGCGGGCCGCCTGCCTTTCGGTGTGCAGCGAGCGTCCTCAAGTATCTTGACCGATACTACGGTTGAACCTAGGTGCCGGTGAGATCGGCTACCGAGTTCAGGGGCGGTCGATGACCTGGGTGGCCTCGTCGACCTTCGTGGCATCCGACGGCGGCGCATCCGGAGCGGGCGGGTACGCCGTCGGCCTGGGCTGCGGCTCTGGAGCCGGGGCTGGAACCGGTGCCGAGCGCGGTGCGCGATCCCGCGGATCCGTAGCGATCAACTGGCCGCTCTTGTCGTCCTTCGGGCGCAGGAACAGGTGATCCAGCCCGGCGCGGCCGCAGCCAAACGCCAGGAAGATCAGGCCCAGCCCGGCAAGGATGGCGTTGTACTCCCACCCACCCTCGTGCTGGAAGAAGCCCTGATCAGCGCGCGTGGTGAGGATCACGGCCACGTTCTGGACGATCATGCCCAGGCCGATGAGAGGTGTGGCCAAGCCGAAGACGAGCAGCGCGCCACCGATGAGTTCGAACGCGATGGTGGCGATGACAAGCCCCTCGGCGCTGGGCAGCCCGACGCCTTCGAGGATGTTGGCCTGCTCCTCCAAACCGGTGATCGTCCATCGGTGCCAGCCGTGGGCAACCAAGGTTACGCCGGTGATGATGCGGGCCACCAGCAGCGCGAGGTCGCGCACCACCCTCAGGAATGCTTCCATGGTTGCTCCTCGTCTAGCTCAGTTCCTCGCCGTGGATCAGCTTGCCAGATGAACCGCTCCCGAGCCTCTCCAGCGCCAGACGTCCCACCATTTGTTGGTTCGTCACCACTCGTTGAGCGCGACCGTTGCTGACGAACGTGATGAACCAACTGAGCAGGGTGGTGATGCGCTGCTTGAACCCAGCGATGTACAGCAGATGCAGGAACAGCCAGGCCAGCCATGCGATGAACCCGGTGAGCTGCAGCTTGCCAATCTGGGTGACGGCGGCGAACTTTGAGATGGTGGCCATCGAGCCTTTGTCCACGTACGAGAAGGCTGCGGGCTCTGGGCGGTGCTCCAGCCGTGCCTTGATGACGTTGGCGGCGTACCGCGCACCCTGGATGGCGCCCTGCGCCACGCCGGGCACTCCGGGAACGGCTGCCATGTCGCCCACCACGAACACCTCAGGATGCCCCGGGATGCTGAGCTTCTCGTCGACGACCACCCGCCCTGCCCGGTCCAGCTCAGCGCCGCTCTGCTCTGTCAGCACCTTGCCCAGCTCGCTGCCCTGCACGCCTGCCGCCCACACCTTGCAGGCCGCCTCGATGCGTTCTGTGGCGCCGTCCTTCGTGCGGAGGGTGAGCCCGTCGTCGTCCAGATCCGTGACGATGGAGCCCAACCGCACCTCCACGCCCAGCTTCTCCAGCGTCTCCTTGGTCTTGCGGCCCAGCCGTGGCCCAAACGGGGGCAGCACCTGATCCGCGCCGTCGATCAGCACCACGCGCGCCGTGGCGGGGTCGATCGAGCGGAACTCGTTTCGCAGGGTGGAGGCCGCGAGTTCGCGGATCTGCCCGGCCATCTCCACGCCGGTGGGCCCGGCTCCCACCACCGCGAAGGTGAGCAGGCGCTGCCGCTCTTCAGGGTCGACGGTGAACTCGGCGATCTCGAAGGATTTGAGGATGCGTGCCCGCAGCTCCAGAGCGTCGTCGATGGTCTTCATGCCGGGCGCGAAGGTGCGGAAGTGGTCGTTGCCGAAATAGCTCTGGCCAGCACCGGCGGCCACGATGAGGGTGTCGTAGGGGGTCTCGTGGTGGTCGTTGTGGAAGCGCCACTTGACCACGCGGTTGTTCAGGTCGACGTCCTCCACGAGGCCCAGCAGCACCTGCGCGTTGGATTGGCGCCGCAGGATCTCCCGGGTGGCGGGTGCGATCTCGCCCTCGGACAGCACGCCCGTGGCCACCTGGTAGAGCAGCGGCTGGAACAGGTGGTGGGTGGTCTTGGCGATGAGGGTGATCTCGACGTCGGCGCGCTTGAGGGCCTTCGCCGCGAAGAGCCCGCCGAAGCCGGACCCGATGATGACGACGCGGTGCATCCTTCCAGAGTAATCGGGAAGAAAGGACACCCCTCGGGCCATGGCTACTGCCGAACGGACGTGACGTTCAAGGCTTCTTGAACACGTCGTGGTCACCGATGCGGCGCCACCGGCAGCGGAGTTCGCCGTCGACCGTGACCAGTTCGAAGGTGGCGCGCCCGTCTGGGCTGGCGAAGGACCAGGTCATCTCGAGAATTCCTGGGGCTGATTGCACGGCTTTGACCCGTAGCGATGCGGGCCACGGGGTGCTGGGGTTCTGGGCGTAGGCTTCGCACGCCAGGGCGAACTTCTCGCGGACAACTTTCTTGAAGGTGTCGGCGTGCTCACGCTTGAGACGCCGATAGTCACTGTCGAAGGCTGGCGTGGTCTCGAACTTCATACGCTGTCGAGGTGATCGAGAAAGTCCTCCGTGGACCCATGTGCGGTGACCCGACCCGCAGCCACATGCTCGTCCACCTCACGCTCGCGCTCCTGCCAGCGTTCGGACCAGAACCACCGCTGGTCTGCAGGGACAGGTAGCGCGGCGCGCAACTCGATCACGCCGTCAGGGCGCTCGGTCATCTCCAGCTGGGCGCCAGGCTCATCCAAGTGCAGCCGCCGACGCACGTCCGCAGGCAAGGCGATGGTGCCGCGGCCTTGAATGCCGAGATATCGACTCGTCGAAGCGCTCATGCAACCACACTATCAGTTGGGCAGCAAAGCCGAAAAGCAGTAAAGCGGTTCCTGTGCGCGGCTCGGGGGTAGTCCACTCGGCGCGAGCGCCCAACTGAGCCGTCGTCATGCACGCTCAAGCGCGGGTACTCTGACGCAGTGCGGAAGTGGCTGTGGGTGCTGGCGGGGTTGTTGGCCTCGCTCGTGCTGGTGGCCGCGTCCTGGGCAGACGCGCCCGGGTTGCTGGAGCGTCAAGCCTCCTGGTGGCGGGTGCTCCTCTCGCTGACCGCGCACGCCGTGCTCCTCCTTTCCTGGTTGCAGCTCGGCCCCCGCTGGCACCGCCCGTTGACGACGGCGGCACTCTGGGCCGCGCCCATGCTCACCGCCCTGCCGCTGCACTCCCGCGACGCCTACGCCTACGCCGCCGCGGGCTGGCAGGTGGCGCGCGGGATCAGCCCCTACGAACACGCGATCGGCACGGCCGGCCAACCGGGCCTGCTGGTGGGCAGCCACTGGTATGAGACCACCTCGGTGTACCCGTCGCTGCAGCTCGATCTCTTCGGGCTCACCTCGGCCCTCACCGGAGGCGACCTGTTCTGGACCCCCGCAGCCATGCGGCTCCAAAGCGTGGCGGCGCTGGCCGTCCTTGCGTGGGTGCTGCCACGGCTCGCCCGCCGGTTCGGGCGCGACGAGCGCCTGGTGCTCTGGGCTGGCCTGCTCAATCCGGTGGTCCTGGTGCAGTGGATTGGCGGCGCCCACAACGACGCCCTCATGGTGGCCCTCGGCGTGGCCGCCTTCCTCGCGGTGACGGACATGGGGTGGCGCGGGCTCATCGTCGCCGGGGTGCTGCTGGGCCTGGCCATGGGGATCAAGCAATCCGCCGCCTTCTTCGGGCTGGGCGTGGTGGCCGTGGCGTGGCAGTTGCGCAGGCCCGCGAGGTCGTCCTGGTGGCACCTCGCCGCCGTCGCCGCTGTGCCCGGAGCCATCACCGTCGCCACCTTCCTGGCGACGTCGGCGCGCTGGGGCCTCGGCTGGCGCAACCCGACGGCGGGCAGCCCCATCGGCGCCAGCAGCAACGCACCCATCTCCTGGGTGGCCTCCTTCTTCCGCTACCGCGAGATCTTCGATGAAGGGGTGGCCGACGGCGCCCTCGGCCTGCTGTCCGCCCTGCTCATCGCGGTGGGCGTTGTGCTGCTCTGGGTGCGCTGGGGGCCGAAGGGCAGGGCGACGGGGGACCGGCCCTGGCTGTTTGCCGTGGGCGTGCTGGGAGTGTTCCTCGCGTGCGCGCCAGCGCTGCAGCCCTGGTATGTCACCTGGCTGCTGCCCCTCTACATGTTCACCGCGCCGTCGATCCGGCGTGACCGGCTCTGGCTGGCGGCGGTGGCGGCCTTCGCCTTGCTGCCCGCCCTGCAGGATGCCATCGCGCCCTACGTGGCGATGGGGGTTGTGGTCGTGGCGCTCTACCTGGCGTCACGTCTGCCCATGGTCAGACACGGGGAAGACCTTGGGCTGATCCACAACCGCGCGGCGACCCGTTAGGTTCGAGGCATGTCAACTCTCCGCTGGGCCGATCGTGCCATCGATTGGGCCGTCCATGCGCACGGGCTGACGAAGAGTTACGGCAGCAAGCGGGTGCTGCGCGGGCTGGATTTCCACGTGCCCCGAGGCGGCATCCACGGCTTGTTGGGCCCCAACGGCTCCGGGAAGACCACCTCCATCCGCATCCTGCTGGGCCTGGTGCGGGCCGACGGCGGCGAGGCGTTCGTCCTGGGCCATGAGGTCCCCAAACACCTGCCCCAGGTCATCGGGCAGGTGGGGGCCATCGTCGAATCCCCCAAGTTCGCGCCCCGGATGACCGGGCGCCACAACCTGGAGGTGCTGGCCGAGTCGATCGGCGTGGGCGCCCGTCGGGTGGTTGAGGTGCTGCTGGAGGTGGGGCTGGCTGAGGACGCGGACCGGCCGTTCCACACCTATTCATTGGGGTTGCGGCAGCGCACCGCCATCGCCGCGACCCTCCTCAAGAGCCCCGAACTGTTGATCTTCGACGAGCCCACCAACGGCCTCGATCCGGCCGGCATCCACGACATCCGCGCCACCATGCGCCAGTTGGCCGACGCGGGCCGCACGGTGTTGGTGTCGTCACACATCCTCAGCGAGATCGAGCAGGTGGCGGATTCGGTATCCGTGATCGGTCGCGGCCGGATCCTCGCAGAGGGGGCCATGGACGAGATCCTGGGCGGGGCGCAGCCGCATGTGAGCATCGGGATTGACAGGGCGAGCCTCGCGGCGGACGTGCTGCGGGCCGAGGGGTGGCGCGTTGAGCCGCTCGAGGACGGCCTCAAGGTGATGAACAGGGACGGCACCATGCCAGATGGTGCAGCGATCGCGCAGGCCTTGGGCCGCCACAGCCTGTGGCCCCACCGCCTCACCAGCGAGCGCACCTCGCTGGAGGCTGCATTCCTGGAGCTCACCCACGGTGAGGATCTGGTGGGCACGCAGGGTAGGCGAAGGGCGGTGGACGAGTGAGCTTCGGGAACCTGATGCTGGCGGAGGCCGGCCGGTTGAGGCACCGTTCGCGTTTCGGGCTGGCTCTGCTGGCGGCAGTGCTCCTCGGGCTGGTTGGCCCGCCCTTGTGGATGCGCACGGTTGTCCCCCTGACGGCCGACGACTACGCCGCTGCAGCCGCGCAATACGAAGTGGCCAAGGAGAATTGCACCGATTGCTCCGTGGACACGTTCCTGCGCACGGTGTGGGGCTTCCACGAGACGGTCTACATCGGGATTGCGCCGTGGCTGCTGCTCCTGACGGTGTTCGTGCTGCTCGTGGTGCTCGTCTACACCAGCGCGGATTTCGCGTCGGGTGCCATCACCACGCAACTCACCTTCACCCCCAACCGCCTCAAGCTGCTGTGCGCGCGTGTGCTCACCTGCGGCCTGCTGGGCGCGGTGCTGATGGGGCTTTCCGCGGTGGCGCTGAGCGGGCTGAGTGTGGTGTGGTACGTCGCCGTCCGTGGTTTTGATTCCCTGCCCTCAGATTCTGGGCTGCTGGGCGCCATCCTCGGCGGCATCTTCCTGGGCTTCGTGGCGGGCATGTTGGGTGCCTTGTTGGTGTTCATCCTCCACGGTGGGGCGTATCCGGGCGCCCTGGTGGTGGCCATCCTGCTGGGGTGCTTGCTGGTGGAGGCCATTGCCTATGACGTGAACCTGCCCCACTTCATGTTCTACCTGATGCCCACGCGGCACGCCGAGTCGCTCGTGGTGGGGCTGGCCAACCCCACCTATGAACAGGCGCCCCTGAACGGTACTGAGTTGCTCACCCGGCCAGATTCCGTTGCCTACTTCGTGGGGCTGCTCGTCGTCGCGGGAGTGCTGGCCGTGATCTCTTTCCAGCGCCGCGACATCAAGAACTAGACTCCACCTCATGCGTTACGTCTCCACCCGTGATGTCACGGGCGCGCCCGGCAAGCGGTTCAGCGACATCCTGCTCGAGGGCCTTTCCGCCGACGGCGGGCTCTACCTGCCGGAAACCTACCCGCAGGTGAGCGCCGAGCAACTCGACGCGTGGCGCACGCTGCTGGCTGAGGAGGGCTACGCGGCCCTCGCGTTCGAGATCGTCTCGCTCTACATCGACGACATCCCGGCCGAGGATCTGCGCGGCATCGTGCAGCGCGCCTACGAGCCCTCCAAGTTCCTTGACCCCGCCGTCGTTCCCGTCACGCAGCTGAGCGACGGGCTGTGGTTGGCGCATCTGAGCAACGGGCCGTCGGTGGCCTTCAAGGACATGGCCATGCAGTTGCTGGGCGAGCTCTTCGCCTACGAGCTGGCGCGGCGTGGGGAAACCATCACCATCGTGGGGGCCACCAGCGGCGACACCGGCTCCTCCGCGATGTACGCGCTCCAAGGCAAGCCGGGCGTGAAGGTGTTCATGCTCTCCCCGGCTGGCCGCATGACGCCCTTCCAGCAGGCGCAGATGTTCTCGATCGACGACCCAGCCATCGTCAACATCGCCGTCGAGGGCGTCTTCGACGACTGCCAGGACATCGTCAAGGCCATCAACGCGGACGCAGATTTCAAGGCGAAGCACCGCATCGGCGCCGTCAACTCCATCAACTGGGCCCGCCTGCTGGCCCAGGTCGTCTACTACTTCGCCGCCTACCTCCAGATGGTTCCTTCGGTTCCTGAGCCGGGCGCGCCCGACGAAGGAGGGCCGCGTCCGGTCGAAGGACGTATCAGCTTCGCCGTCCCCTCCGGCAACTTCGGCAACATCGCGGCCGGCCACATCGCGCGGCAGATGGGCCTGCCCATCCACCGTCTGATCCTCGCCACCAACGAGAACAACGTGCTCGAGGAGTTCTTCCGCACCGGCGTCTACCGGGTGCGTGGGGGAGCCGAAACGCTGGCGACGAGCTCGCCGTCGATGGACATCTCCAAGGCCTCCAACTTCGAGCGCTTCGTCTTCGACCTGTTGGGCCGCGACGCCGCGCGTGTGCGCGAGCTGTTCGAGGACCGCCTCGGCACCGACGGGGAGTTCGACCTCAGCGGCACCGACGAGTTCCGCGGCCAGGTGGAGAGATTCGGCTTCGTGTCTGGCACCTCCACGCACCAGGACAGGCTGGAGCAGATCCGCCGCGTGCACGAGGCCGACGGCGTGATCATCGATCCGCACACGGCCGACGGCGTGAAGGTGGCGCTGGATTCCGGGGTTGAGGGGCCCATCGTGGTGCTGGAGACGGCGCTGCCGGTGAAGTTCGCCGAGACCATCGTCGAGGCCATTGGCGTCACCCCGCCCCGCCCGGAGCGCTTCGACGGCATCGAGGACCTGCCGCGCCACGTCGTCCAGGTGCCCAACAGCGCCCACGCGGTGCGCGCCATCATCGACGAGAGCTGAGCCCTCAGGTGGCGGCGGTGGCGAGCGCGGAGCTTGTCGCCGGGAGGTTGACACCCCTTCCGGGGTGAGTTCGCCGTCGTTTCCCTTCCGCGCCAGCCCGTTGTCGGGTACAAATTGGGGATGGAAGCCTATGAGTTCCAAGGAGACTGGTCCGGCCAGCTGATCGCGGCGTCGATCCATGCGGGCCATGAGCTGAGCGCGGAGATCGCGGAGTTGATGGTCCTTGACGACGACGACAGATTCCGCGAGGAAGACCCGTACACAGATCTCATCGCCGCGCGAGCGCCGGCGCGCATCGTGGTGCACCGGTCCCGCTTCGAAACCGATCTCAACCGCGTGCGGAAGAAGGCCGTCTACCGCGCGCCGGAGGACGCCTGGGGGCTCGAGATCTGGGAGGGCGAGACCCTGCCCGACGACGCCGTCGAGCTGGCGCTCAAGGGCTACGACGAGTTCTTCGAGGCGCTCGGCGAACGCCTCGACGTGGTGGCGGAGCGCGGCCCGTTCGTCCTCTACGACGTGCATTCCTACAACCACCGCCGTGGTGGGCCGAACGCCGCCCCGGAGCCCGAAGAGGAGAACCCAGAGGTGAATCTGGGCACCGGTTCGGTGGATCACGTGACGTTCGGCGCGGTGGTGGGGGCCTTCCGGCAGTCGCTGATCGACCAGGGCTTCGACGTGCGCGACAACGTGAAGTTCCTGGGCCAGAACCTGGCCTGGTGGGTCCACGACCGCTACCCGGGCGTCGGCTGCGTACTGGCCATCGAGTTCAAGAAGACCTTCATGGACGAATGGACCGGCGAGCCAGACGACGACCGCATCGAGGAGCTGGCTGCCGCGCTGGAGAACACCTTCGGCCCGGTGCAGGAAGCCCTCGCGGCCATTCCGCCGCGGCACATCCCGCGGTTCCGGGATCCGGAAGCGGCTGAGGCTGACGGGGCTGAGGCCGACAGCGGGGGCGGCCAGTGAGCCCCAACCCGCTCGCGATGGTGGATCAGGCCATCGACCTGCAGTTGTCCCAGCTCAGCACCAGCTTCCGCTTCATCCTCGACATCACGCCCATCGATGCCGAAGACGTCAAGGACGCCTTCCTCGCCGGTGACGTGGACGATCCCGAGTTCACCTACCGCGACTACGTCATCGAGCCTGAGGTGCTCCAGACCGTGCTGCACAGCATCGACGTGAGCCGCGTTCAGGATGCGACGGTGGGCGCGCTGCTGCGCAACAAGCACCGCGAGCTGGATCTCCAGCTCCAGATGCTGCGCTGCCGCGACACCCCGGATTTCCGGGACCTCAGCATCGAGCTGTTCGGTGGCGTCCACAAGGACCTGCTCACGGCAGCCGAATCCATCCTGGCCAGGGTGGACGCGACGGCGTGGTCCGGCGACAGGCTCGACGCCGAGGCGTTCCTCGCCCTGGCCAACGAGGAGCTCGACTATTACCGCGCGCTGGAACCCTCCGTCGACATCCATGCCGAGATCCGGCCGGATTCCACGGGCGTGATGGTCTCGGACAACCTGTTGCTCATCGGGCCGGAGGCCTCGGTGGCGGGAGACCGTGCCAACGCGTTGATCCAACACGAGGTGGGCACCCACCTGGTGACGCAGGTCAACGGCTCCCACCAGCCCCTCCAGGTGCTGGGCACGGGCCTGGCCGGGTACGACGAGACGCAGGAGGGCCTGGCCGTGTTGGCGGAGATCGCCTGCGGTGAGCTCACCACCCAGCGGCTGCGTCAGTTGGCCGGCCGCGTGATCACCGTGTCGCGCATGTTGGGCGGCGCGTCGTTCCGCGAGTGCTGGGAGGGCCTCGTCGAGGCCGGCTTCCGCCCGGGCGGCGCCTTCTCCACCGTCATGCGCATCTTCCGCTCCGGCGGCCTCACGAAGGACGCCTGCTACCTCCGCGGCCTGCTCGACATCCTCGGGCACCTCCGCGGCGGCGGCGAGCTGGGCGCCTTCTTCCTCGGCAAATTCGCCCTCACAGATCTACCCCTCATCGAAGACCTGCACGCCCGCGGCGTGCTCAACCACCCCGTCGTCCTGCCCAGATGGTTCGACGACGACGCCACCCGGGCGCGGCTCTCGGCCGCCGTCCGGGCCACAGACCCCACAGACCTCATCCAAGGAGCAGCCGCATGAAGATCGGTTTCGTCGTCAACGACGTCATGACTGAACTGGCCCAATACACCACCACCCGCCTGGCGATGCAGGCCACCAACATGGGCCACGAGGCCTGGCTCATGGGCATGGGCAACTTCGCCTATGAACCCGACGGCTCGCTCAGCGCGCGCGCCCGTCGAGCCGATGGCAAGAACTACCGCGCCCTGCCGCGCTATCTGGAGGACGTGCAGAAGCCGGATTCCGAGGAACGGCTGGCTCTCAGCGATTTCGACGTGGTGATGCTGCGTTCGGATCCGGCCGACGACGCGCATGATGCGGCGTGGGCCAACAACGCCGGGGTCGCCTTCGGGCAGCTGATCGCGTCAACGGGGGTGCTTGTGGTCAACGACCCGAGCAGCCTCGCCAACGCGCTCTCCAAGGCGTACTTCCAGCACTTCCCCGAGGTGGTGCGCCCTACCACGCTGATCTCGCGCGACGAGGATCAGATCACCGCCTTCATCAAGGAACTCGGCGGCCGCGCGGTGCTCAAGCCGCTCCAGGGCTCGGGCGGCAGCGGAGTGTTCCTCGTCAACACCGACGAATCGCCCAACCTCAGCCAGATCATCGAGGCGATCGCGCGCGACGGCTACGTCGTCGTGCAGGAATACCTCGAGGAGGCCAAGAACGGCGACGTGCGGATGTTCGTCATGAACGGCCGCCCGTTGATGGTGGGTGGCAAGTACGCGGCGTTCCGGCGCAAGTCCTCCGGCTCCGATATGCGCTCCAACATGTCGGCCGGCGGGAAGGCGCTCGCCGTCAAGGTGACCGACGAGATGCTGGAGATGGTCGACGTGGTGCGGCCCAAGCTCGTTGCCGACGGCATGTTCCTCGTCGGGCTCGACATCGTGGGCGACAAGTTGATGGAGGTCAACGTGTTCAGCCCCGGCGGCCTGGGGTCGTGCCAGAACCTGTACGAGGAAAACTTCGCCATCCCCGTGATCGAGGATCTGGAGCGCAAGCTGGAGGTGCGCAAGCACTACGGCAGCCAACTCAGCAACGCCTCGCTGGCGACCCTCTAGGGCGCTGTGCGTCGAGGCGCAACCCGGTAGATGTCCATTCGATGGGGTCACCCTCCCCAAAAGGAGGGGGGTGGGGGCGTCGAGTGGACATCCACCGGGTCCGCTGGACTTGAGGTGTGAAGATTGCCCGCCCCTCCGGGCCGGGTTGGACGGTACTGTGAAGTCATGGCCGAGAGCAACGTTCCGCAGCACCGCCTCCGTGCAGGAGACGCAGACCGTGACCACGTGTTGGGCATCGTGCAGATGGCCTATGAGGCCGGCCGCCTCGATCTCGACGAGATGCGAGATCGCCAGGAGAAGGCCCTCAAAGCCAAGTTCACCGACGAGCTGCCCGCCCTGGTGCGGGATCTGCCGGAGGGTGGCCAACTCGTCCTGACCCAGGAATCCGGGCTGGTCGAATCGATCCATCAGGACGCGCTGCCCCCGGCTGGGCTGGGCGACGGCGGCAACCACATCGCGATCATGAGCGGCCGCGACATCATCGTCGAGCCCGGCACCCGCGACATCAGCTGCCTCTCGTTCTGGGGCGGCAACAACTACGACCTCACCCACGCGATGGGCCCCGGCCGCATCATCACCATGGAGCTGAACTCCGTCATGGGCGGCTGCAATGTGTACGTGCCGCCGGGCGTGCGGATCATCGACCAATCCGTCGGCGTCATGGGTGGCAACGGCATCAAGCGCGATGCCCAAGGCGACGGCTCCAACGGCACCGTCGTGCTGAAGGGCCTCCAGTTGATGGGCGGCAACGACGTCAAGCTCAGCAAGCGGTGAAACTTTCCCGGTTGCCAGACACCGCCGTCGGCACCGGGCAGGATGGGCAGAAATCTTCCAGGGAGGTCCACCCCATGTCCCAGCAACATGACCGCATCGATCCCCAATCCCGCGAGGCACTCGAAGGCCTCCTGAGCGTCCTTCCCGGCGGTTTCAACGCCGTCGAGGACATCGTGGAGCGGCGCCACACGGCCGCCACCATGAATGCCGCAGCCGTCGAGGCGGCGGGAGGCCCGGATCAATCCGTCACGCGCGAGGATCGCCTCGTTCCGGGGCTCGACGGCGACCCCGAGGTGCCCGTGCGCGTCTATCGCCCCGTCGGGGTGGAGGGCACGCTGCCCGGCATCTTCTTCATCCACGGCGGCGGCATGGTGATCGGTAGCATCGAGGGCGAGGACGCCATGGCCACCGTGTACAGCAAGGCGGCGGGCGCCGTCGTGGTCTCGGGCGGCTACCGCAAGGCGCCGGAGCACCCGCACCCCGCGCAGTCGCGCGACACCTACGCCGGCTACTCCTGGATGGTCGACAACGCGGCGGAGCTGGGCATCGACCCCGCGAGGATCGCCATCGTTGGCGGCTCGGCCGGCGGCAACCTCGCGCTCGCCACGGCCCTGCAGGCGCGCGACGGCGGCAGGCCCAACCCGCAGTTGGTGCTGGCCGCCTACCCCATGCTGGATCACACCAACACCACGCCCGCCAGCCACGCCATCACCGAGGTGGGCATCTGGGATCGTGCCGCCAACATCGAGGCGTGGAATTGGTTCCTGGGCGGGAAGGATCCTGACAAATACGCCTCGCCGCACCTGGAGACCGATTGGACGGGCTTCGGCCCCGTCTTCATCGATGTGGGTACCGAAGACATGTTCCGCGACGAGGACATCTCGCTGGTGGCGGAAATGGCCAAGCACGGCGTCTTCGTGGAATTCCACCTGTACCCCGGCTCCTTCCACGCGTCGGAGAGCATCGCGCCGGAGGCCGAGCTGTCGGGCCGCATCATGGCCAACCGCATCGCAGCGGTGCAGCGCGCGCTCGCCTAGGAACCTGGGTTTCGGGGCCTGACGCCTAGCGGTATTCCTCGACGTTGGGGTGGCTGGGGTGCCGCTCGCCGAGCGGGCCGATGGCCGATTCAACGGCCAGGTTGGTGATCAACTGACGCGCGAAGCTCTCCGCCTCGGCAGGGATTACCCTGATTTTTCCAGGGTTGAGTCTGATGTACTCAACTCTTGCTTGAAGCCCGACCCGCTTGTGTGCTTAACTTGAGTCAATCCCGCTCAAGGGAACCCGAAACCTGAATTCAACAGCTTCACAGCACCAATCCCAGGAGGAAATCACATGGCTCGTGCAGTAGGCATCGACCTCGGCACCACCAACTCGTGCGTCGCCGTCCTTGAAGGCGGCGAGCCCACCGTCATCCCCAACGCTGAAGGCTCGCGCACCACCCCGTCGGTGGTTGCATTCTCCCAGTCCGGCGAGGTCCTCGTCGGTGAGGTCGCCAAGCGCCAGGCGGTCACCAACGTTGACCGCACCATCCGCTCCGTCAAGCGCCACATGGGCACTGATTGGAAGCAGGAGATCGACGGCAAGGACTACCGTCCCCAGCAGATCTCGGCCTTCGTCCTGCAGAAGCTGAAGCGCGACGCTGAGGCCTACCTGGGCGAGTCCGTCACCAACGCGGTCATCACCGTGCCCGCCTACTTCTCCGACGCTGAGCGTCAGGCCACCAAGGAAGCCGGCGAGATCGCTGGCCTCAAGGTGGATCGCATCATCAACGAGCCCACGGCCGCCGCGCTGGCCTACGGCCTCGACAAGGGCGACACCGAGCAGACCGTCCTGGTCTTCGACCTCGGTGGCGGTACCTTCGACGTCTCGCTGCTCGAGATCGCCGACGGCGTGTTCGAGGTCAAGGCCACCAAGGGCGACAACCGCCTCGGTGGCGACGACTGGGATGAGGTCGTCGTCGACTGGCTGGTGACGCAGTTCAAGAACAAGAACGGCGTGGACCTCTCCAAGGACAAGATGGCTCGTCAGCGTCTCCAAGAGGCCGCTGAGCGTGCCAAGATCGAGCTGAGCTCCGCCTCGGAGACGGCCATCAACCTGCCCTACATCACCGCTTCGGCCGAGGGCCCGCTGCACCTCGACGAGAAGCTGACCCGCGCGGAGTTCCAGCGCATGACCCAGCCCCTGCTGGATCGCTGCCGTGCGCCGTTCAACGCGGTGATCTCCGACGCCAAGACCTCCGTCGACAAGATCGACACGGTCCTGCTCGTCGGTGGCTCCACCCGCATGCCCGCCGTCGCTGATCTGGTCAAGGAAATGACCGGCGGCAAGGAGCCCAACAAGGGCGTCAACCCGGACGAGGTTGTCGCGCTGGGTGCCTCGCTGCAGGCCGGCGTGCTCAAGGGCGAGGTCAAGGACGTGCTGCTCCTCGACGTCACCCCGCTGTCGCTCGGCATCGAGACCAAGGGCGGCGTGATGACCAAGATCATCGAGCGAAACACCACCATCCCCACCAAGCGTTCCGAGGTGTTCACCACGGCTGAGGACAACCAGCCCTCCGTGATGATCCAGGTGTACCAGGGTGAGCGTGAATTCGCCCGCGACAACAAGTCGCTCGGCAACTTCGAGCTCACCGGCATCCTGCCCGCGCCACGTTCGGTGCCGCAGATCGAGGTCACCTTCGACATCGACGCCAACGGCATCGTGCACGTCAACGCCAAGGACATGGCCACCGGCAAGGAGCAGTCGATGACTGTCACCGGCGGTTCCGCGCTGGCCAAGGAAGACATCGAGAAGATGGTCAAGGACGCCGAGGCCCACGCTGAGGAAGACCGCAAGCGCCGCGAGGCCGTGGACATGCGCAACGAGGGCGACGCCCTGGTGTTCCGCACCGAGAAGCTGCTCTCCGAGCACGAGGAGACCATCGGCGAGGATGTCAAGGCACCCGTCGTCGAGGCCACCAACGCGCTGAAGGAGGCCCTGAAGGGCGAGGACGACGACGCGGTGAAGGCTGCCATCGACGACCTCAACACCAAGGCGGCTTCCATGGGCCAGGCCATCTACGCCGCGGCTCAGGCCAAGGCGCAGGAATCCGCCCCTGCAGATGGTGAGCCCGTCGACGCCACGCCTGAGGGCGAGGACGACGTCGTTGACGCAGAGATCGTGGACGAGGAAGAGAACAACAAGTGACCGATTCGCAGTTCGTACCGGACGGCGAAGCTGTGGGCGAGGGCGTCGAAGAGCCGCTCTCGCCCACGGGCGCATCTCCGGTTGAGGCCCCCGTCGAGGGCGCTGTTCAGGAGCCGGGTGACCGGGTGGCAGAGCTGGAGAAGCTCGTCGAGGAACGCACCCTGGACCTTCAGCGCCTCGGCGCTGAGTATGTCAACTACAAGAAGCGCGTGGACCGAGATCGTGACCTGGCCCGTCAGGCCGGCATCGAATCCGTGCTGGGCGACTTCATGCCCGTGCTCGACGCCATCAGCCTGGCCCGCCAGCATGATGACGTTGCGGGCGGCTTCAAGATGGTCGCCGATGAGTTGGAGAAGGTCACGGCCAAGCACGGCCTGGTGGCGTTCGGCGCAGTGGGCGACGAGTTCGATCCCAACCTGCACGACGCACTGATGGCCGTCCCGCTGGATCAGCCCGTCACGGTGACCACCGTGTCGCAGGTGATGCAGCAGGGTTACCAGCTCAAGGGCCGTGTGATTCGCCCGGCCCGCGTCGGCGTCGCCAACCCGTGACCCGGTCCCTGAGCCCGAGCGCCAGCGAGGGTCGAAGGGTCCCCAAGGTGACACGTCAGCCGACCCCAGAAAGGAGATGAACGGGAAATGAGTACGAAGGACTGGCTCGAAAAGGACTACTACAAGGTTCTCGGCGTCTCCAAGAACGCGACGCCGGATGAGATCAAGAAGGCGTTCCGCAAGATCGCCCGAGACAACCACCCGGATCAGAACCCTGGCGACAAGAAGGCCGAGGCGCGTTTCAAGGAGGCCTCCGAGGCCAACACTGTGCTCTCGGATGCTGACAAGCGCAAGGAGTACGACGAGGCCCGCAGCCTGTTCGGCGGCGGCTTCCGCTTCAACCGTCCCGGTCAGCCGGGCGGTGGTGGCGCCAGCTTTGAGGATCTGTTCCGCAACGCTGGCGCCGGCGGCGCGCAGCCGGGCTTCGGTGATCTCTTCGGCGGCCTGTTCGGGGGCACCGGGGGAGGGGCCACGCGTCGGGCGACGCAGCGCGGCCCCCGTCGTGGCGCCGATATCGAGGGCGACGTGACCATCACCTTCGAACAGGCGGTGGAGGGCGCGACCGTGACGATGCGCACCATCTCGGATCAGCCGTGTCCGTCCTGCCGGGGCACCGGCGCGAAGGCCGGCACGCTGCCCAGGGTGTGCCCGTCGTGTGAGGGCTCCGGGATGCAGTCCACCCAGTCGGGTGGCGTGTTCCACATGAGCGAGCCCTGCCAGGACTGCTTGGGTCGCGGCCTCATCGTCGACACTCCCTGCCCGGATTGCGCCGGCTCGGGTCGCGGCACGTCCGCGAAGACGATGAACGTGCGGATCCCCGCTGGGGTCGACGACGGCCAACGCATCCGGCTCAAGGGCAAGGGCGCGGCCGGCGAGAACGGCGGCGCCCCGGGTGACCTGTACGTCACTGTGAAGGTGACCCCGCACAAGCTGTTCGGCCGCAGCGGCTCCAGCCTCACCCTCGAGGTTCCGGTGACCTTCACCGAGGCGTCGTTGGGCGCTGACATCCAGATCCCCACCCTCAACGGGCCGCGCGTGAAGCTGCGGATCCCGGCGTCGACGCCCAATGGGCGCACGATGCGGGTGCGGGGTCGCGGTGCCCGGAAGTCCGATGGCACCAACGGTGACCTGCTGGTGACCATCAAGGTCGAGGTGCCGGATGATCTGAGCGACGAGGCGAAGGCCGCCTTGCAGGAGTACGCGGAGAAGGCCCATCAGGCCAACCCGCGCGAGGCGCTGTTCGGCGGGTGATGACGGATGAGTCAGCACCTGCCTCAGCCCTTCGATCCTGACGCGGCGGTCTTCCCCGTTTCCGTGGCGGCCTCGCTGGCAGACATGCACGCGCAGACGCTGCGGGGCTACGACCGTTTGGGGTTGGTGGTTCCGCAGCGTGCGCGCGGCCGAGGTCGTCGGTATTCGCTGCGGGATGTCGCCAAGTTGCGGCACGTGCAGTACCTGTCGCAGACCGAGGGCATCAACCTTGAGGGGATCCGGCGCATCTTGGCGCTGGAGGAGCAGGCTGATGCGCTGCGTGATCAGGTCGAACGCTTGGGTGAGATGGTGCGTCGGTTGCAGGCCGACGACACGGGGTCGCGGGTCTTTACTGCCGAGTCTTCGGGGCGTGTGCACCATGGGTGGTATCGGCCCGAGCGTCGCCTCGAGCTCCCGCCGTCGTCGCTCTGACGCTGACGCATCGCCGACGGCGGGTTGGCCGAGAAGCTGACCCCACCGTCGATACCCACCACGGGTAGCGATAGCGTTCCACCATGGACATTGGTGTGCCCAAGGAGGCTGCAGACACGCGCGTTGCAGCCACCCCCAAGACAGTTGAAGGCCTTCTCAAGCTCGGTTACTCCGTGCTCGTCGAACGGGGTGCGGGTGCCGCGGCCGCGTTCGACGACCAGCAGTACCTCGACGCCGGCGCGCAGGGGGTGGATGCCGCCGCAGCGTGGGGCGCAGACCTGGTGCTGACGGTGAACGCGCCCACCCCGGCGCAGCTCGACCTGGTCAAGCGCGGCGCCATCCTCTTCTCGTTCCTCTTCCCACGGCAGAACGACGGCGTGGCCGATCAGTACGCAGCCCGTGGCATCACTGCACTCAGCATGGACATGGTGCCGCGCACCTCCCGCGCGCAGGCCCTCGATGCCCTGAGTGCGTTCGCCAACATCTCCGGTTACCGCGCCGTCGTCGAGGCCGCGCATGCCTTCGGCCGGTTCTTCACCGGCCAGGTAACGGCGGCTGGCAAGGTACCGCCGGCGAGGGTGCTCGTCGCGGGTACCGGCGTTGCCGGCCTGGCGGCCATCGGCGCCGCCAACGCCATGGGCGCCGTCGTCAGCGCCACGGACGTGCGCCCGGAGACGGCTGAGCAGGTCGAATCCATGGGCGCCAAGTTCCTCCATGTCGCCTCTGATCAGGGCGTGTCCTCGGACGGCTACGCCAAGGAGGCCAGCGCGGATTACGCCGCGCGGGCCGCCGCCCTCTACGCGGAGCAGGCGCCCGTCACCGACATCATCATCACCACGGCCGCCATCCCTGGCCGCCCGTCGCCGAAGCTGATCACGGCAGACATGGTGGCCTCCATGAAGAACGGTTCGGTCATCGTCGACCTCGCCGCTCAGGGCGGTGGCAACTGCGAACTCACGCGCCCCGGCGAGAGCTACGTCACCGACAACGGGGTGACCATCATCGGCTGGACGGATCTGGCCTCGCGCCTGCCCGGCCAGTCGTCGCAGCTCTACGGCACCAACCTGGTCAACGCGCTGGGCCTGATGACGCCGGAGAAGGACGGGGTCGCCGTCGTCGATTTCGACGACGAGGTCATCCGCACCATGACGCTTTCTCGCGACGGCGAGGTGACCTACCCGCCGCCGCCGGTGCAGGTCGCTGCGGTGCCCGCCCCGGTCCAGGAGGCGGCCAAGGAGGTCGCCGTCGCACCCCCGAAGCCGCCGCGCCCATGGTGGCATCAGGTGCTCGCCGTCGGATTGGGTTCGCTGGCGATGATCGCCGCGTTGACCTTCGCGCCGTCGGGCCTCGTGGGGCTGTTCGGCATCTTCGTGGTGGCCGTGGTCGTCGGCTACTACGTGGTCTGGAACGTCACACACGCGCTGCACACCCCGCTCATGAGTGTCACCAACGCCATCTCCGGCATCATCATCGTGGGTGCCATGACGCAGCTGGCCAGCGACAACTGGACGGTCAAGATCATCGCGTTCATCGCGGTCCTCATTGCCAGCATCAACGTGTTTGGCGGATTCACCGTCACCGCACGGATGCTCAACATGTTCCGGAAGGCCTGAAATGCTGAGCAACTTCATCGACGCCACGTACATCGCCGCCGGCCTCATGTTCATCTTGGCGCTGGCCGGGCTGAGCAAGCACGAATCCGCCAAGAAGGGCAACGCCTTCGGCATCATGGGCATGGTCTTCGCGCTGGTGGCCACCAACTTCGCCATCGCGTATACGGATTACGCCAACCACAACCTGCAGGTCGACGCCGCCATCATGCTGTACGCGGCACTGGGCATTGGTGCTGTCATCGGCATCTGGCGCGCCCGCAAGGTGGAGATGACCGGCATGCCGGAACTCATCGCCCTGCTGCACAGCTTCGTGGGTGCCGCCGCCGTCCTCGTGGGCTTCAACGTCTACCTCGACAGCCCGAACGCAGACATGTTCCACACCATCGAGGTCTATCTCGGTGTGTTCATCGGCGCGGTCACCTTCACCGGCTCGATCGTCGCGTGGGGCAAGCTCAACGGCCGCTTCGCGTCCAAGCCCCTCACGCTTCCCGGCCGCCACTGGCTCAACCTCGGCATCGTGTTTGCGCTGGTGCTCCTGGGTGTCTGGTTCGTGGTCAGCCACTCGATCATCCCGCTGATCATCGCGACGGTGCTCTCACTGCTGCTGGGCATCCATCTCGTTGCGGCCATCGGCGGCGCGGACATGCCCGTCGTGGTTTCGATGCTGAACTCGTACTCCGGCTGGGCCGCCGCCTTCAGCGGCTTCATGCTGGACATGAGCGTCCTCGTGATCACCGGCGCCCTGGTGGGCGCCTCCGGCGCCATCCTCAGCTACATCATGTGCAAGGCCATGAACCGCTCCTTCATCTCCGTGATCCTGGGCGGCTTCGGCGACGATTCGTCCGGCGTCGTGGCGGGGGAGGACGGCGAACATCGCGAGATGTCCACCACCGAAGTGGCGGAGCTGTTGGCAGATGCCAAGAGCTGCATCATCGTGCCCGGCTACGGCATGGCCGTCGCGCAGGCCCAGTACCCCGTCGCGGAACTCACCGAGGCCCTACAGGCGCGCGGTTGTCACGTGCGCTTCGGCATCCACCCCGTAGCGGGTCGCCTGCCCGGCCACATGAACGTGCTGCTCGCTGAGGCCCACGTCCCCTACGACATCGTGGAGGAGATGGACGAGATCAACGGCGACTTCCCGGCCACCGACGTGGTGCTGGTGATCGGCGCCAACGACACCGTCAACCCCGCGGCGGAGGAGCCCGGCCTGCCCATTTCCGGCATGCCCGTCCTTAAGGTGTGGGAGGCGGGCACCGTCGTGGTGTTCAAGCGCTCCATGAGCGCTGGCTACGCCGGCGTGCAGAACCCGCTGTTCTTCAAGGAGAACACGGTGATGTGCTTCGGCGACGCCAAGGCCAGCGTCTCCGCCATCAACGCCGCGCTGCCCCAGGCCGCCCTCACCGCCTGACCTCGCAGCCCTTTGCGCAACGTCGCAGGCCTTCCGGTCGTCGGAAGGCCTGCGACGTGGTCATTTCCCCTGCGACGTCCATCCTCAGGGGTGAAACAGGGGTGTTTTCGGGGCGAACCCCCTCGTCATTGGCGTTCGCGCGCTGCACACTGGATACGTACGCACGAGATCCAGGAGGGTCCCATGACTGAGAACCACAACAACGAACATCAGCATTTCGACGCCGAGGAGGCCCTCGTGGTCGACGCTGAGCACGTCGAGGACAGCACCCCCTTCGACAACGAGGCCATGGGCCACGACACCATCGAGGGCACCGAAAGCTCCGCCGCTTCGTCAGATCAGATTGGCCCCGCCCTCCGGAAGGCGGCCCAGGACACCGCCTATGCGGCTGTCGGGTTCGTGGGCTTGGTGTCTGACAAGGCCAAGGAGTTCTACGAGGACCAGAAGAAGCAGTACGCCGAAGCCCACCCTGAGGCAGATGCCGAGTTCGGCGCCAAGAACTTCCTGGCCCAGCTCAAGGAGCAGCTCGACAAGCTGATCGAGGACGTCAACCGCGGCTTCCGCGACCTCGCGGATCGCGGCCGCACCTCAGGCAAGACGATGGCCGACGACGTGGCAGATGCCGCGGAGAACGCCGCCGACGACCTGGGTGACGCCGCCGACCGCGCCGCAGATCACGTCTCCGACGCCGCCCAGCGTGCTGCAGACCACGTGGAGGACTTCGCCGAGGGTGTG
>JAUNUF010000005.1:11568-50746 GCA_030538315.1 Propionibacteriaceae bacterium | reverse complement strand
CCACCCCCACTTCCCCCCCCCCCCCCCCCCCCGCCGGCCCCCCCGGCGGGGGCCCCGCCGCTTGTTGTCTATTTTCTTTCTCTGCCCTTTTCCTGCAGATGTCGCCCCATGGCGAAGATGTGCAGGAAAAAGGCAGGTGTAGAAATCAGAGCATCGGGCTGGTGTGCCAGATGCGCTGCAGGTAGTCGCGCATCGAGCGATCCGAGCTGAAGAAGCCGCTGCGGGCCACGTTGAGGATGGCCGAACGGGTCCACGCCTCCTCATCCGCGTAACGCTCCTCGACGCGGGCCTGGGCATCCACGTAGCTCTGGAAATCAGCCAAGGCCATGAAGCGGTCCTGGTTGATCAGGTTGAGCACCACGGAGTCGAACATGTGGCCGTCGCCGCCGGAGAAGTGACCCGAGAGGATCAGGTTCAGGGCGTCGCGCAGGTTCTGGTTGCTCTCGTAGTAGGAGCCCGGGTTGTAGCCCTTCGCGCCCAGCTCGGCGACCTCAGGCTCGGACATGCCGAACAGGAAGAAGTGCTTGTCGCCCACCAGCTGGCGGATCTCCACGTTCGCGCCATCATCGGTACCGACGGTGAGCGCGCCGTTGAGGGCGAACTTCATATTGCCGGTGCCCGAGGCCTCCATGCCTGCCAGCGAGATCTGCTCAGACAGATCTGCGGCGGGGATGAGCTTCTCGGCGAGGGTGACGTTGTAGTTGGCCGGGAAGGCGACCTTCAGGCGACCCTCAAGACGCGCGTCGTTGTTGACCACCTCGGCCACCTTGTTGATCAGGTGAATGGTGTCCTTGGCCATCTTGTAGCCAGGGGCGGCCTTCGCGCCGAACAGCACGGTGCGCGGGGTCACGTCGGCGGCGGTGATCTTGCCGCTGATGACCTGCTCGTACAGCGACACGATGTGCAGCAGCTTCAGCGACTGGCGCTTGTACTCGTGCAGGCGCTTCACCATGACGTCGAGCATGTGGCCCTCGGGCAGCTCGATGCCGTCGCGGGCCTTCAGCAGCTGCGTGAGGCGCTTCTTGTTCCAGGCCTTGACCTCGCGGAACTTCTCCTTGAACTCGGGATCCTCCGCGTAGGGCTCAAGCTCCTTGAGGCGCTCGAGATCCGTGACCCAGCCGGTGCCCAGCGTGTCGTTGAGCAGTTCGCCGAACTTGTAGTTGGACATGCGCACGAAGCGACGGGGGGTCACGCCGTTGGTCACGTTGGTGAACTTGTCTGGCCACAGGTCTGCGAAGTCCTTCAACACCTTGTCGCGCAGCAGCTGCGAGTGCAGGGCGGCCACACCGTTGATCTTGGTGGCGGCGACGGCGGCGAGGTGCGCCATGCGAACCCCACGCTCCGTGCCCTCAGCGATCAGCGACATGCGGCGGGCGCGGATCTCGTCACCCGGGAAGGCCTGACGCACCTCAGCGAGGAACTCCTCGTTGATCTGGTAGATGATCTCCAGGTGGCGCGGCAGCAGACGGCCGAGCAGCTCGGTGGACCACACCTCGAGGGCCTCCGGCAGGAGGGTGTGACAGGTGTAGGCGTAACACTTCTGGGTGACTTCCCACGCCTCGTCCCAGCTGAAGCCCTCTTCATCGATGAGGATGCGCATGAGCTCCGGCACGCCGATGACGGGGTGGGTGTCGTTGAGCTGGAAGATGATGCGATCAGACAGGTTGTGCAGATCGAAGCCCTCTTCGAGCTCGTTGTTGATGAAGTCGCGCAGCGAAGCGGCCACGAAGAAGTACTGCTGCTGAAGACGCAGCTCCTTGCCCTGAGGGGTGGAATCCTCGGGGTAGAGCACCTTGGAGATGTTCTCGGCGAAGGTCTGGGCCCGCACGGCCTGGGCGTAGTCACCGGCGTTGAAGATCTGCAGGTCGAACGCCTTGGTGGCGGCGGCGCTCCAGAGGCGCAGCGTGTTCACGCGGCCGTTCAGGTAGCCCGGCACCATGTAGTTGTAGGGCACGGCGCGCACGTTCCAATCCGGAATCCAGCGGGTGCGCTCGTTGCCGTCCTCGTCGGTGTACTTCTCCGTGTGGCCACCGAAGTTGACCTCGACGGAGGCCTCAGGGTGCGGGAACTCCCAGGGACCGCCGAGAGCCAGCCAGGTATCCGGCTGCTCGACCTGGCGGCCGTCGACGAAGGTCTGGCGGAAGATGCCGTACTCGTAGCGGATGCCGTAGCCGATGCAGGGCACGTTCATGGTGGCCAGCGAGTCGATGAAGCAGGCGGCGAGGCGGCCGAGGCCACCGTTGCCGAGGCCGGGCTCGATCTCCTGCGCGCGCAGCGTGGGCAGGTCGAGGCCGCAGAGCTTGAGGCCCTCTTCCGCGATGTCGTGCAGGTTGGTGGCCAGCAGCGCGTTGTTCAGCTGGCTGCCCAGGAGGTACTCCGCAGAGAGGTAGCCGATGGTCTTCACCTTGGCGTCGTGCGTCTTGCGGTTGGTCTCGAGCCAACGGGCCATGAGGTAGTTCTTCACGGTGCTGGCGAGAGCCAGGTACTGGTCGTTGACGCTGGAGCTCGACAGCGTGACGCCCTGGTTCGTGTTGAGTTCGTGCAGGAACTCCTTCACGAACCCGTCCACCGAGTAGGTGGGCGACGAGACTGGAGCGGTGGCGAGAGGATGCGTCGGAGTCGACGAGGGTCCGATTCGACGGACGTCAGTGTTGGGCGATTCATCGGCCCGCATGGGGCCCCCGTTATTCTGCGCAAAGTCTGGCATGGGTCCCACCCTAGTTTGAACGTGCACATTTCTCACATTGGACCCGACCTCGTCCACGGAAACCCGCCTGCTACTGCAACACCCTGCAATCCACATCCTTGCGGGTGTGTCGACGCTGCCTGACCCTGCGGAAATGTGGAACCTACCCCAGCCGATTACGGCTCTGGTGGAAGAGCTCACGAAGGGAGCATCATGCGCCACGACGAGAACATCAACCAACTGCTTGAGGCCACTGCCTACGACCGAAACGGCGACCGCATCGGCGGCGTCAGCGGCGTCTATCTGGACGACCACACCGGTGAGCCCATGTGGGTCACCGTCAACACCGGCTTCTTCGGCCTGAGCAGCAGCTTTGCTCCGCTGGCCGGGTCCTCCCTCGACGGTGACAGCCTGACGCTTGCGGCAGACAAGGATCAGGTGAAGGACGCCCCCAACGTGGACGAGGATGGCCACATCACGCGTGAGCAGGAAGACGAGCTCTACCGCTATTACCAGGTGGACACCGCGGAGGTGGAAGCCGAGCGTCAGCGCACCCGCCGCTGGGATCGCGACTATGATCGTGACCTTGACGAGCGCGACCACGACCGCTCGGACGACTTGCTCGACCGCGATGGTGACGGCCGCGGCCCCGTCGGCGAAGTGCTCGACGGCCCGGATCGCGGCGGCCCGCTGGATCGGGATGCCGATGGCCGCGGACCCATCGAAGAGGTGCTCGACGGCCCGGACAACGTCCACGACGAGGCCAACGAGCGCTACGTCGACGACGAGGTGCTGCGCGACCTGCGCCACGATGAGCCGGGGATCCAGGATGACTTCGTGGAAGGCGACCTGTCCGGCCGGCCGCTCCCCGACGCTGCCGACGGCCCGTTGGGTGAGCCGAAGCGTGGCGCAGACCCGATCGACAACATCTTCGATGCTCCTGATCAGGGGAACCCGCGACACCTCTGACGTGGGGTGACACCCGGACGGCCAGTCTCATGGGGGCTGGCCGTCCGGCTTTTCACCCTGCGGGTGAGAAAAGTGTGGCCTGCGTGCAACCAGATCGAGACTCAAGGCGTATATCCAGTGAACCCTCCCAGCGCGAGGATGAATGCACTGGGTCCCCGGGTCCTTGAGAAAGGGAAACGCAATGTCGCTTCTTCGCCGAGTCACAATCGCTGCCGCCGCTGCAGCCATGGGCCTCACCGGCCTCACCGCGCTGCCGTCCCAGGCTGCCGAGGTGGACGTCTACACCACCCCTGGTGGGCACATCCAGAATGGTCGCCTCTGGGACACCACCTGCGCGATGTACTCCCCGACGGTGGTGCGGTGCACCACCAAAATCTGGGCCACGCAGATCTCGTACGAGAAGGGCCGCTTCGTCAACAAGACCGGCTGGCACTTCAACAACCTCACCTACCTGCCAGCCGCTCGCAGCGTGTGGAAGGGTAACCCGCTGGGTGACGCTGCGGCCACCAACAAGGGCTATTTCACCTCGGGCGGGCGCAATTGGTTCACCGAGTGCGACACCGCCAAGACCGGCGGAGGAGCGTGCCGCTCCTACATCGAATCCGACTTCATCGCCTATGAGGGCGGGCGGCACGTGAACAAGCGCGGCCTGGTGTTCAACAACCTGGTGCGCTTCGCGGAGGGCAAGGTCACGCCAGTGACCAGTGTTCCGGCGCACGTTCTCGATCAGAGCAAGCTCACCGTCGATGGGCTCGGCCCGCTGACCCACGCCGCCAAGAAGGAGACCGTGCTGCTTGATCTCGAGCGCCTGGGCTACGTCAAGAAGAGCGTTTCGGACGTGTGCGAAACCCACGTCGAGACCGCCGAGCTCACCAAGCGCGGAATCTCCGTGATGGGCCTGGCCGATGTTGCGGTGAGCAAGCCGGGCATCAAGACCCCCAGAGGCGCTGAGGTGGGCATGACGATCGGGCAGATCAAGGCGCTCTACGGCTCGGAGTTCAAGCAGGTGCTGAAGCAGAACCACGGCGAGAAGCAGTACCTCGGCTCCGTGAAGATCGGCAACCGCGAGCTGCAGTTCCGTGTTCTTGGGGAGAAGTACTCGGACGGTACCCCTCGCTACGCGCCGCTCGGGCCGCTCAAGGACTCCGATGTCGTCGTGGAGATCTCCGCACAGACGTACACCACTGACGTGAGCTTCGGCGGCTGCTGAGCTCACCCCCTGATCGGGCCCGTTCCCTGGCGATGACCCCCGCGTCGCCGGGAGCGGGCCTTTCAGCGTTCCGGGGAGCTCAGACGCTCCAGGTTTCCTGGTCGTAGGATTTCGCCCAGAACTGTTCCTCGTAGTACGTGGCGTCGATGAAGGCAGTGAGCATGCGCTCGCGCGTGGCATCGTCGACGGCGGCCGCGGCCTCGTCGAGCAGCTCGATGGCGCGCCTCGTCTCGTTCTGGAACACCGGATCCGCGTAGGCTGCGGCCCAGTTGCCGAACGGGTGGTCCTTCACTGCTGAGGCGGTCTCGGCGAGGCGCGCGCCGACGTCGGCGTACACCCAGTAGCAGGGCAGCACGGCCGCGACCCCCACCTCGTAGGGCTCGTACGCCGTCATCGTCTGCAACATGTTGACGTAGGCGCGGGTGGTGGGGGAGGCGACGGTGGGCCGGGGCGCACCTGCCAGCGCGGGGTCTGACATCAGCCCGGCGTGCATCTCCACCTCGGCCGCCACGGCGCCGCTGGCGCTGCCAGCCCAGAAGCCCGCTGCTTCCGGGGAGGGCGCGCGGGTGGCGAGCATGGCAAGTGCGCGGGTGTAGCCGCGCAGGTAGAAGTCGTCCTGCACGAGGTACTCGACGAACCGGTTGACGTCGAGGGAGCCGTCCGCCAGTTCCACCAGCAGGGGCAGCTCATCGATGCGACGGCGGATCTCCGCGGTGGCCTCCCAGGCCTTGCCGCTGAATTCGCCGGTGGTCCAGGTGATGGTCATGACAGTCCTTCTACGAGGTGGTTGACGGGCCCGTGGCCCTGATCTGGGGTGCGCGAGAGGCGCCAGTGCGAGCCGGATTCGATGGCGCGCATGAGGTAGCCCCGGGCCTGCTCGATGGATTCGAGGCGGATCCCGGTGCTGATGGTGTCGCCGTTGCGGGCGGCGCAGGCGGCGATGGCGGAAGACAGGGTGCAGCCCGTCCCGTGGGTGTGGCGCGAATCGATGCGCGGGCTGCTGAGGACGGCCACGCCGTCGGAGGTGGCGAAGGCGTCAGTCATCTGCGCCGCAGTGAGGTGGCCGCCCTTGACCAGCGCTGCGCGGGCACCTGCTGCGACGAGCGCCTTGGCCTGGGCGATCACGCCGTCGGCATCCGTGACGGGAGCAACGCCCAGGAGTACGGCGGCCTCGGGCACGTTGGGGGTGATGACATCCGCCTGGCGCATGAGCCGTTCGCGCACCACGGTGATGGCGTCGTCCTGGAGAAGCTTGTCGCCGGAGGTGGCCACCATCACGGGGTCGAGCACGATCACGCCGAAATCCGTGCGCCGCTCGTCGATCAGATCCGCGACGGCCGAGGCCACCTCCGCGTTGGAGAGCATGCCCAGCTTGGTGGCGGCCACTGGGAGGTCGTCCAGCACCGCCTCGATCTGGGCACGCACGAACGCGGGCTCGACGGGCCGGGCGTCGCGCACGCCTTGGGTGTTCTGTACGGTGAGGCCGGCCAGCGCCGCGGCGCCGTAGACGCCCAGCGCGTGGAACGTCTTGAGATCCGCCTGGATGCCGGCCCCTCCGCTGGGATCCGAGCCGGCGATGCTGAGGGCGATCTTGGGGGTGGTCATCGGGTCCTCCAGAGTGACATCAGCCGCTGGGTGGCGGCCAGGGGATCAGGGGCGGTCATGATGACGGAGACGACGCAGATGCCGTCCACTCCGGTGTCGATCACCCAGCGTGCGTTGACGGCGTTGATCCCGCCGATTGCCACGGTCTTGGCGCGCCCGGCGGTGAGCTGTACCACCTGCTCGGCGCCCTGGATCTCGAGCGGTGGGTCTGTATCAGTCTTGGTGCTGGTGTTCCAGATGGGGGAGAGGCCCAGCACGTCCGCCGTCGGGTCGCTGAGCTCCGTGCGCGCCTGCTCCAGGTTGGAGACTGACAGACCGATGAGCCGATCCTCGCCCAGCCGGCGCCGCGCCTCCTTGATGTCGCCGTCCTGCTGGCCCATGTGGAAGTGCAGGCCGAGATCTGCGGCGATGTCCAGCCGGTCGTTGACGAAGATCGCCGCCTGGTTTCCGGTGGCGTCGAAGACGCGGCGGGTGGCCTCCACGACGGATTGGGTGAGGTGGAGGAACTCCAGCTCGGACATGTTCTTGTCGCGCACCTGCACGACGCCAGCACCTCCCAGCACCGCCTGTTCGACGATGCGCGGCACCCTGTCTGGGCCGCCGGCCAGTTCGGTGTCGGTGACGACATAGAGCCGCCAGTCGACGGCCTTGGCCACCTTCTTGTGGGCCTGCATCAGCTCTCCTCACTGGTGACCAGCTCGGCCACCTCGGCGGGGGTCAGCGTGTGGAGCGCGTCGATCCACGCGGTGCGGAAGCTGCCCGGGGCCTTGGCCTGGCGGGCGGCCACGATGCCCGCAGCGCCGAACAGCGCGTGGGCGGCGGCCACGGCGTCGTGCCGTTCTTCCTCGGATTGTGCGACGGCGAGGCAGGCCGCCGTCGTGGCGCCGAGGGCGCAGCCGGTGCCGATCACCAGCGGCATGAGGGGGTCGCCGCCAGTGATGCGCGTGGTGCGGCCCGCAGAGACGATCACGTCGACGGGGCCGGAGATGGCGACCACCGCGCCCGTCTGGGCGTTGAGCTGCCGCGCTGTCTCGACGGCGGCGTCCACCTCGTCGGTGGAGTCGACGCCGCGGCCACCGGCCGAGGTGCCGGCCAGGCCGAGGATCTCGGAGGCGTTGGCGCGGATGGCGGCGGGGCGGTGGGCGAGCAGGTCTCGCGCCAGCTGGGTGCGGACGCGGAGGCCGCCCACGGCGACGGGGTCGAGCACCCAGGGCTTCCCGGCAGCAGCCGCCGCGGGTGCGGCGAGGCGCATGCCTTGGTGCTGCTCGGCGGAGCCGTTGCCCACGTTGATGAGCAGCGCAGACGCGATCCCGGCGAAGATCTCGGCCTCTTCCGGGAGGTCGATCATGGCGGGCGCGGCGCCGACGGCGAGCAGGACGTTGGCAGTGACCTCTGGCACCACGGTGTTGGTCATGCAGTGCACGAGCGGCGTGGTTTCGCGGACGGCAGTGAGGATGCTGGAAATACGGGTCATGGGTTTGCTCCCTTCGCTAGCACGACCTAGATCAGGTGGTTACGGGTTTGCTCTCAGCCCCTTGTGGAGGGGCACCCCGGCTTCGTCGTCGACCCTACCACTGGCAGCCCACCCTCCATCTCCCGCTGGCTCGAATTCGTCCGCCCAGCCTCGGGTGGGCTCACCGCACCGGCGCCTGCCTTATGTGTCGGCGCCTGCCTTGTTCGTGGGTGCCTGCCTTTCTGGACGTGGCGCCTGCCCGAATCGTTGTCGCCGGCCCTGTAGAGCAGGCGACGGCTGCTAAGGCAGGCGCCTGTCTGCGGGCCCAATCAGGCTCGGTCGCCGCTGCCGCCCTCAGGAGTTATCCACAGCCTCTTCGGGGAAGCCCCATGTGCCCTCTTTAGGGCATGAAATGGAGCCATGCGAGATGTTTGGACAGCTGAGGGCTTGGGTTCTCTCGGTATGAGCCCCGATGAGATTCGGCACCGACTGAACGACGGCGCCTTGACCCGGTTTCGACGGGGTGGCTATGGGGCGGTGCTGGAAGAATCCCCGGAAGACCGGCACCTGAGGCTCATGCTGGCGACGGTTCCCTTCGTCGATGGCACAAGCGTGTTCAGCCACACGTCTGCGGCGGTCCTCCATGGCCTGCCGGTGCGGCGCGTGTTGCTCCAGCAGGCCACGATGACTCGCCGAACCCCAGGACACGGAAATGGGACCCGGAACCTCCGAGTGAGGAACACGCGGCTTGCGTCAAGTCAGATCACAGACGTCAAGGGCTTCCCCGTGACCACACTCGCCCGCACGGTTTGCGACCAAGCACGCCTGGAACCATTTGAGTGGGGCGTGGCGGCGGCGGACGCTGGGCTCAGGATGGGGCTTAACGCTGAGGAACTGAAGTTTGAGCTGTCCCGGTTCCCGCGGCTCTATGGGATGCGCCGCGCGCAGCAGGTGCTCCGCTTTGCTGATGGTGCCGCTGAGTCTCCGGGTGAGTCCTTGTCTCGGGTCCAGATGGCGCGGCTTGGGATCCCCGAACCCATCCTCCAGTTTGAGATCTTCGACGAGAACGGTGAGCTGGTCGCTCGGACGGACTTCGGTTGGCCCGAACACGGCCTCGTGGGAGAAATGGACGGGGAGACCAAGTATGGGGAGCTGCTCAAGCCGAATGAGAAGCCATCGCACGTGATCATGCGTGAGAAGCAGCGGGAGCAGCGCCTCCGTCGGCTTGGTTGGTGGCCAGTGCGTTGGGGTTGGGCTGAGGCCAACTCCCGGGATCTGTTGGCCCCCATTCTGCTTGATGGTTTCGGCAATGCGATCCCAAGAGCGTCGTAACACTCCCTGCTCCTGGGGCTAGGTGGAGGAACCCGGCGCCTGCCGTAATCGAAGTGGCCTGTGCGATATGGCAGGCCGCGCCGGTTAAGGCAGGCGCCGATCTCAGCAAGGCAGGCGGCGCCGATTAAGGCAGGCGGCGGCGCATAAGGCAGGCGCCAGTGCCCAAGCCAAGCCCGTGGGGGGTCGCGTGGACTTGGGGTGGTCAGGGGAAACTCAGGCTACGGCGGCGCGGGCGGCGACGAACGCCTCGATCGCCTTGTCCAGATCCTCCCGCGTCAAGGCTGCCGACAACTGCGTGCGGATGCGGGCCTTGCCCCGCGGCACGACAGGGAAGGAGAACGCACGCACGTAGACGCCCCGGGCGAGGATCTCGTCGGCCATCTTCGCGGCCAGCACGGCGTCGCCGATCATCACCGGCACGATGGGGTGATCCGATTCGGGCACCTCGAAGCCCTCCTCCTCGATCCGACGGCGGAAGTAGGCCGTGTTCTCGCGCAGCCGCTCCAGCAGCTCGGGCCGCTGGCCGATGAGGTCGAGCACCGCGATGGCCGAGGCCGTGATGGCCGGGGCCAGCGAGTTGCTGAACAGGTACGGCCGCGACTTCTGCCGCAGAAGCTCGACGATGGGCTGACGCGCGCACGTGAAGCCGCCCGATGCGCCGCCCAGGGCCTTGCCGAGCGTGCCGGTGAGGATGTCCACGCGCTCCTGCACCCCGAACAGTTCGGGCGTGCCGGCGCCGGTCTCGCCCACGAAGCCGACGGCGTGCGAGTCGTCGACCATCACGAGTGCACCGTACTCGTCGGCCAGCGCGCAGATCTCGTCCAGCGGTGCCACGTAGCCGTCCATGCTGAACACGCCGTCGGTGGCGATCACGCGGTGGCGCGCACCCTTGGCCTCCTCGAGCTTGGCGCGCAGATCAGCCAGGTCGCGGTTGCGGTAGCGCAGGCGCTGCGACTTCGTGAGGCGCACGCCGTCGATGATCGACGCGTGGTTGAGCTCGTCGGAGATGATTGCGTCCTCGGGCCCGAAGATGGTCTCGAACAGGCCGGTGTTCGCGTCGAAGCAGGACGAGTAGAGGATGGTGTCGAAGCCCTCGTCGCCCTTCCGGAGGAAACCGGTGAGGCGATCTTCAAGGTCCTGATGTTGCGTCTGCGTGCCGCAGATGAAGCGGACCGATGCCATGCCGAAGCCCCAGCGGTCGAGCGCCTCCTTGGCGGCGGCGATGAGGTTCGGCGAATCCGCCAGCCCCAGGTAGTTGTTGGCGCAGAGGTTGATCACCTCGCCGTCGAGCGTGCCCACGTGCGCGGCCTGCGCCGTCGTCAGCGGCGCCTCCTCCTTGTAGAGCCCCTCGCTACGGAGGTCCTGCAGTTGCTGGCGAATATCGTCGAGGAAGTTCATCTTGGTCTCCTGGGGTTGCGGAAATTGCGTTGAGCACTTGGATGGGGTCAACGCCAAGATCGGGGGATTTCATCGGCGTGTCGCGCGTCGACCCGATCCAAGTGCTCAACGGACGACGGCGGGCCAAGCATCTACAAGTGGTCCCAGGTCAGCAGGACCTTGCCGGAGCGGCCGTCCGAGGCGACCTCGAAGGCCTCAGCAAACGATTCCGCCGGGAAGCGATGCGTGATCACCCCGCTGATGTCGAGCCCGGAGCGGATCAGCGCGTTCATGGCGTACCACGTCTCGAAGATCTCGCGCCCGGTCACGCCCTGGATGGTGAGCATGTTGAAGATGATGGTGGCGAAATCCACCGTCAGCTCCTGCGTCGGGGTCCCGAGCAGCGCGATGCGGCCGCCGTGGGTCATGTGGTCGATCATCGAGCGCAGCGCGGCACCCGAGCCGGACATCTCCAAGCCAATGTCGAAGCCCTCCACCATGCCGAAGCGCTCGTAGGTGTCCTCGAGCTTCTCGACGGCGGTGTTGACCGTCGACGACAGCCCCAGCGAGTGCGCCAGCTCCAGCCGCTCGTCGGACAGATCCGTGATCACCACGTTGCGGGCGCCCTGGAACTGGGCAACCAGCGCGGCCATGATGCCGATGGGCCCGGCGCCGGTCACCAGCACGTCTTCGGCCAGGGCGGGGAACTGCAGCGCGGCGTGGACGGCGTTGCCGAAGGGGTCGAAGATGGCCGCCACATCCGGATCCATGCCCTCGGGATGCACCCACACGTTGCGGGCCGGCATGGTGAAGTACTCGGCGAACACGCCGTCGACGTGGTACCCGATGCCTTGGAAGTTGCGGCACAGATGCCGCTTCCCGGCCAGGCAGGCGCGGCAGCGGCCGCACACGTAGTGGCCTTCGCCGGAGACGAACTGGCCAACCTCCAGGTTGGTGACCTGGGAGCCAAGCTCCACGATGTCGCCGCAGAACTCATGGCCCACGATGCGCGGGCACTGCACATTCCGCTCGGCCCAGCCGTCCCAGCGGTCGATGTGCACGTCCGTGCCGCAGATCCCGGTGCGGCGGATCTTGATCAGCACCTCGTTGGGCCCCGGCGTTGGGGTGGGCACCTCCATCAGCTCCAGCCCTGGAGCCGGGGACGTTTTCACAAGCGCAAGCATGGTTCCCATCGTGGCATGGTTGATCCTGACGCGCGACGCTGCCCCGCCGCTACCACTGCAACGGCATACAAGCTCCGGTGCGTGAAGCGACGTCGCCCACCCGCGTCGCGTTCCACGTCACCGAGGAGCCCCTCGGCTTCGTAGTAGCGCAGCGCGTCGATCGAGACGCCAAGCCGGTTGGCGACCTCACCAATCGCGAAGCTTTCCCCGGGCGCCAGCTCTGCCGCGACGTCGTCTACTGGGACACTGGGAACGCGATCAGCCATACCACCATGATCCCAACCGCGACGGCGGCGCGCACCAGATGGTGCAGCACGACATTCTCCTGCTCGATGAGTGCGCCGTACAGGATGGGTGCGATCGACCCGAGCAGCAGTCCTGCCGCCACGATCCAGTGATTGCGCAGCCAGAGGCTGATGCCGAGCGTGAGGGCGGCCACGACGAACACCGCTGCGGGAATCAGCCGCCTGGACAGTCCGACTCCCAGCGCCGGCGGATAGTAGAAGGTGCCAGCAGCGGCGAGGAACAGGTTGAGGAGGGCGTATGACCCCACGAAGATGAGGGCGAGAATCTGCATGCACGCGACGCCAAGACCTCGTGCGCACGCGGGGTCAAGCCCGGCCCCGGGTGTCTCTCTGGTGGCGAGCACGACCGAGACGTAGTCTGCTGTCATGTGCCGCAACATTCGCCCCCTCAACAATTTCGAGCCGCCAGCAACCCGCGATGAGGTGTACGCGGCAGCACTGCAATACGTCCGCAAGGTGGCCGGCACCACAAAACCCAGCAAGGCGAACGAGGAGGCGTTCAAGCACGCCGTCGAGGAGATCGCCTACATCACCAGACATCTGCTTGATGACCTGGTGACCACGGCCCCGCCCAAGAACCGCGAGGAGGAGGCCGCCAAGGCCCGGGCGCGTTCGGCCAAACGGTTTGCGACGGCGTGATGAGCGCCCTGCCCAAGGCTGAACGAACCCCGGGCAACCGGGCGTTCCTCGCCGCACTGATCGCCTACGTCCTCATTCTCTTCCTAGGCATCTCCGGAGCCGTCGTTGCGTCCCAGATCCCGTGCACCGGGAAGTTCTGTGAGCTCGGCCGCCTGTTCGAGGGCGCGATGGTGGGGGGCCTTCTGGCCTTGGCGCTCACGGTGTGGATCAGCCTGCGCATCGGAATGCGCTGGTGGTTCGTGCCGCTGATCATCGCCCTGGGCGTCGTGGCGCTGCCCGCAGCCACGTTCGGCGGCCCCGTGGGGTGGGCCATCGCGCTGCTCGCCGTCGCCGCGCCAGTCGTCTCGGCAGTGACCGCAGCCGGGTTGCCGCGGCGCACCATGGTGATCGCGCTGGCGGTGCTGGTGGGGCTCGCCCTCCTGGGCAGCGCCGTCATCTGGGGCGTCAAGCAGGCCGGCGACGCCCGGCAGCGAAGCGAGATCCACGACCGTCTGCGCGCTGAAACAGTGCCCCTGTACGCCCCCGCCGCCGTCGAGGGCGTGGAGGTCAAGCTGCAGTATCCCGATGAGCAGGTGGTCTACTACGAGATCATCATCCCGGGGCGCGACGGTGCGCTCAGCGTCTCCTTGGATGGCAGCGGTTTCGACCGCTGCAACTGGGAGACGTACCGGGACATGGGCGACGACATCAGGGTGCCGGGAAACAAGGGCGATTTCGCGAACGTCTGCCGCTACCTCGACGGCGTGATCGCGGACGTGGCCCGCAACGGGGGATGGACCGGCGAGCAAGCCGTCGACGTGCTCCGGCAGTTCACGCCGGTGGACGCTGAATGGCTCATCGAACGCGACCGCTAAGGCGCCCGCCTAAGCTGGAGCAACCACACGCAAGGAGGCATCCATGGAACGCACTGCTGAGGTCTACTTCGGGGCGACGCTCGCGCCCAGCAAGACCGAACTCCTCCAGGCCTGGCTGCCCTCGCAGCCGTGGTTCAGTGGAGACCCCGCGAAGGTTGATCGGGTGGCCAACTTCCGCTTCGTCGACCCCGACGGCGAGGTGGGCCTCGACGCGATGGTGCTCAGCGACGGAGAGCACACCTACTTCGTGCCCGTCACCTGGCGTGCCCAGCCCATGGAGTACGCAGAGCCCATCGGCACCCTCGAACACTCGGCGCTGGGCACCCGCTACGGTTACGACGGCGCGGTGGATCCCGTCTTCATGCAGGAGTTGGAGCGGGTGATCCGCGAAGCGGACACCCACGCCGGCATCAACGACGAACACGGCAACGCCGTGCCCCTTGCCATGCACGTCAAGGGCAGCGGCGTTGTGCCGGGTGAGGCGCCAGAGGCTGAACTGCAGATCATGCGCGTGCTGGACCGCACCATGGATGTGCCGGGCGACGCGGTGGGCACCCTCCTGGGGGATTGGACCGACGGCGACGGGCCCCGCAAGGATCTCCTCGCTGTGCTGCGCTGATCAGGTGATCAGCGGGCGATCCAACGCCCATCTGCTGGGCGGCCAGCCGCGAGAAGCGTGGCGGCGCCGTCGGTGATGTTCGTCCAGGCGTCGATTTCCAGCACCGCGACGGCGGACGTGGGCATCTCCGCCCACCTCCCGGTGGCCATCCGGATGAGTTCCTCGAGCGCTGGGTTGTGGCCCACGAGGATGACGGTCTCCGCCGAGGTGGGGAGCCCTGCCACGATCTCCGCCAGGTCGTCGCCGTCGAAGGTGTAGGCCGCCTCGGAGTTGATCACGTCAGGCATCGGGTCGAGATGTGCCGAGACGAGTTCCCACGTTTGCTGGGCGCGGGTGGCGATGGAGACGACGGCGAGGCTGATCTCGTCGAACTCCCCGGCCACCCAATCGCCGGTGGCAGGCGCCTGACGGCGGCCGCGGCTGTTGAGGGGGCGCGCCAGATCTGAAACCCCGGCGCTCCAATCGGACTTTGCGTGGCGGATCAGGATCAGTGTGGCCATGGAATGGAACGTTATCCGAACGAGACAATTGTTATCGCTAACACCGATTTGGGGGTCGCTAGGGTCGATTGTGTTCACCCCAACCAGTGGCGTGAGCCGCCTAAGCGCGGCGAAGACCACTGCCCCAGAAGGAGACACATGTTCACTCGATCCCGTAGGACGATTGCGGCGTTGGCCGCCCTCAGCATGGCCGGTGTGGCACTGCTGAGCGCGTGCGGCAACGACGCTGCCACCCCCACCGATACCCCGGCCGCTGGCGAGACCACTCCCGCAGCGGGTGGCGAGACCACCACGCCCGCCGAGGGCGGCGCTGGCGCCATTGATCTGTCCGGCCAGTCGCTCAACGTCGTGGCCGCTTGGTCTGGCTCCGAGCAGGAGAACTTCGAGGCCGTGCTGAAGAAGTTCGAGGAGGACACCGGCGCAACGGTGACCTACACCAGCTTCGGTGACAACGGCCCCACCTACATCTCCGGTCAGCTTGAGGGTGGCACCCCGCCCAACGTCGCCGTCGTGGGTCAGCCCGCGCTCATGCAGCAGCTCGCCAAGGACGGCCACCTCAAGCCGCTCAACGCCGAGGTGAAGTCCGCCGTCGAGGCCAACTACTCGCAGTCCTGGCTGGATCTCGGCTCCGTCGACGGCGAGCTGTACGGCGTCTGGTTCAAGGCCGCCAACAAGTCCACCATGTGGTACAACGCAGACATCTGGGGCGAGGCCGGCGCCGAGGTTCCCGCTGATTGGGACGGCTTCCTTACCCAGCTCGGCCTCATTCGCGACGCTGGCTACGCCGGTATCTCCATCGGTGCCGACGTCGGCTGGCCGCTGACCGACTGGTTCGAGAACGTCTACCTCCGCACCGCCGGTGCCGAGAAGTACGACCAGCTCACCAACCACGAGATCCCCTGGACCGACGATTCGGTCAAGGAGGCCCTCGAGGTGCTGGCCACGCTGTGGGGCACCGACATGGTTCAGGACGGCGGCGCCCAGCGCGGCTTCCCTGAGTCGATCTCCGAGGTCTTCGGCGCCAGCCCGCAGGCCGGCACCGTCTACGAGGGTGACTTCGTGGCCGGCGTCATCGCCGCAGACGGCAACTCCACCGTCGGCGAGAACGCGCTGTTCTTCGACTTCCCATCCGTCAAGGGCTCCGGCCCCGCAGTGGTGGGCGGCGGCGACGTCGCCATCCAGTTCACGGATGACGACGCCACCAACGCGCTCATGGCCTACCTGGCCTCCCCTGAGTCGGCGGCCATCTGGGTGCCCAAGGGCGGCCTGACCTCGCCGAACAACGCCGTCGACACGGCTCTGTACCCGGATGACATCTCGCGTCAGATCGCCGAGGCCCTCACCGGCGCCGAGGCCTTCCGCTTCGACATGTCTGACCTGACGCCCAGCGCGTTCGGCGGTACCCAGGGCCAGGGCTTCTGGCAGGAGATGATCACCTTCTACGAGAACCCCACTGATGTCCAGGGCGCCATGGATCGCCTTGAGGCTGCTGCTGCTTCGGCATACACCGGGTAATCAGAGGCTCCGGTGACCAGCACAGTCACCGCGCCGCAGCGTTCGAGGACCGGGGCTTCCAAGCCCCGGTCCTCGGGCCGCTTCAAGCGCGGATTGATCATCGCCTCGTTCCTGGCGCCCGCACTCATCGTGCTGGGCGCCCTCGTCGCATACCCCATCATCTTCACGTTGGTGCGCTCGATGTACGACCGCGCGGGCGAGAAGTTCATCGGGTGGGGCAACTACGTGACGATGTTCACCAACGAGACCACGTTCACGGCCATCCGCAACAACATCCTCTGGGTGCTGGTGGCGCCGGCCGTGTGCACCATCCTGGGCCTCATCTTCGCGGTGCTGCTGCAGCGCCTGAAGTGGAAGACGGCCTTCAGGCTCATCATCTTCATGCCCATGGCCATCTCCATGCTGGCCGCGGGCGTCATCTTCCGAGGCCTCTTCCAGGAGAGCCCGCAGCTTGGCGCCGTCAACGCCGCCATCGTCGGGGTGCAGAACGCCTTCGGGGATTCCGCCAGCTACCCGGGCGCGAAGCCGCGCCAGGGAGTGGGCCTTGAGGCGGAGGCCGGCATCATCGCCACGGAATCGACGGTGGCCCCGGGCAGCGTCGCAGATCTGCCGTTGATCGCCATCCGGCAGAACCAGTTGCCGGAGGACGCAGCGCAGGCCGTCGTCGCCTCACCTCCCGAGGGCAACCAGATCTCCGGCACCGTCTTCCTGGACGTGGTGCCTGGCGGCGGCGGTGAGCAGGGCGTCGTTGGTGACGGCAAGTCCGGCCTGCCGGGCATCCGCGTGGACGCCGTCGCAGACGACGGATCGATCGCCGGGCACGCCATCACCAACGCAGACGGCACCTACCTGATCGAGGGGTTGGACCCAGCCGGTGTCTACCGGATTGCGCTACCCGCGTCGAACTTTGGCGAGGGCGCCCAAGGCGTCTCATGGTTGAGTTCCACGTTCATCAATGCGGTGGTGATCCTCTCCTACGTGTGGATCTGGGCCGGCTTCGCGATGGTGATGATCTCCTCCGGCCTCTCCGCCATGGACCCCTCCCTCCAGGAGGCCGCCCGCATGGACGGCGCCTCCGAATGGAAGGTGTTCACCCGCATCACCGCGCCGCTGCTCGCGCCCGTGTTGGTGGTGGTGTTCGTCACACTCATCATCAACGTGTTGAAGATCTTCGACCTCGTCTACGTCATCCCGCCAGGCGCCTCCAAACCCGCCGCGAACGTGATCGCGGTGGAGATGTGGACGGTGTCGTTCGGTGGCGGCAACGACTACGGACTGGGCTCAGCGCTGGCCATCCTGCTGCTGATCCTTGTGCTCCCGTCAATGATCATGAACATCCGTCGCTTCCGAGAGGAGCGCACGCGATGACAGTCGAGCTGAGCATTGTGAAGCCCAAGCGCACGCCCATGCAGAAGGTGATGCGCTTCCTCAACAACTCCGTCGTCAACGTGGTGTTGGCCATCGTCGCCATCTTCTGGTTGGTGCCCACCCTTGGGTTGCTGCTGACGTCCCTGCGCAGCGCCGGTGACAACGCGGCCTCCGGGTGGTGGAACGTCTTCACCAAGCCCGCGGAGCTGACGCTGGACAACTACGCCAACCTGCTGTCGAACCCCACGATCACCGGTTCCTTCTGGAACACCGTGGTGATCGCGGTGCCGTCGACGGCGCTGGTGGTGCTGCTGGGCGCCTTGGCTGGTTACGCGTTCGCGTGGCTGGATTTCAAGGGTCGCGACTGGCTGCTGATCGCCGTCATCGTGATGCTTGCTGTGCCCATCCAGGTCGCCTTGATTCCGCTTGCTCGTCTGTTCGGGCAGCTGGGGATCTTCGGCAGCGTGCTGGGCGTGATCCTGTTCCACGTGGCGTTCGGGTTGCCCTTCGCCATCTTCCTGTTGCGCAACTTCTTCTCGCAGTTCCCGCAGGAGCTGCTGGAAGCCGCACGGGTCGACGGCGCGTCCGAGTGGGCGATCTTCTTCCGGATGATCCTCCCTCTGGGCCTGCCCGCCATCGCGTCGCTGGCGATCTTCCAGTTCCTCTGGACCTGGAATGACATGCTCGTGGCACTGATCTTCACCAACGCGCGCTCGATGCCGCTGACCGTGGCGATCCAGAGCCAGCTGCGCCAGTACGGTTCGAACATCGACGTGCTGTCGGCCGGTGCATTCCTGTCGATGATCGTGCCGCTGTTCGTGTTCTTCGCGTTCCAGCGTTACTTCGTCCAGGCGTTGTTGGCAGGTTCCCAGAAGTAGCCCCGTGTGGTCCCTGAGCGGATCGCCTGCGACGAAGTCGCCGGATGCTCACGAAGGACCTGCGTGGTCCCTGAGCGGATCGCCTGCGACGAAGGAGCAGCGCGATCCGACGAAGGGCCGCCAAGCGCGTCTTGGCCTTCACCACTGAGGTGAGTTCCGCGTAGTTCGGGGAAAGAAGGATGCGAGTATTCTCGGTTGGGCTGGTCTGGCGACGTCGCCGTTATCGCCGTCCGGTTTGCGCTCTAACTCGCGTCCTTCATTCCCCGAACTCCGCTTCGGACGATGCTGGTCCCTGAGCGTCACAGGTGCGAGGTACGAGCACCCCGTGGCGACGAAGGGCCGCCTAGCGTCCTTCGACCCGCCTGGCTCCTTCGTCGCTGGGCGGGCTCAGAAGCCGCATCAGTCCTTGATGATCAGCGCGGCCCCGCCGTAGGCCGGCAGGTCGATCGTGAAGCCACCCAGGTCGTCGACCACGCCCACCTTGCGGCGCGTCGACAGGTCGAAGACACGACCCGCGGGCAGCTTCTCGGACTGCACCCGGGCGCTGAGCTTCTCACCGCCGAAGTTGAGCACTGTGATCTGGATGGCGCCGATCTCCAGCTCGTTGACGAGCACCATCAGAGCCTTGTCGCCCACGTCCGGGACGTCGACCAGCGCGCTCGACGGCAGGCCGTTGCGCTTGCGGACCTTCAGGATCTGGGTCAGACGCGAAGCGAAGGACGTGTCCTTCTTCAGCTGATCCGGCACCGAGCCATACAGCGAGCGCGCCCGGGGCATGCCGCTGGCCGACTGCTTCGCGTCGGGTGCGACGCCCAGGATGTCGTAGGCGCCGCGCTCGATCCAGCGGGTGTCGCCCATGCTGATGAGCTCCTTCACCTCGCTGCGGTCGAGGGGGAGCGCGCCCACCAGATCCCAGCCGGAGAGGGCGAACACGCCGGGCTGCCAGGCGTTGAACATGCACAGCAACAGGTGGGCATTGGCAATCCGGCGCGCGTCCGCATCCGTGATCTCATCCAGATCAGTGATGCCGATGGTGGCAGCGACGATCGATGCGGTGGTGCTGGCGATCCCGTTCGTGGTGAACAGCGCGTTGTAGGGCGCCGCCGGGCCGGTCAGCTTGTCACGCATCGTCTGGCGGATGTGCTCGGCCAGATCGGACCCCGTGTAGGTCTCGCCACCCAGGGTGAATTCGGTGTCGCGGTGCGCCGTCGCGAAGTGGACCAGCTCGTAGGTGAGCTCGTCGTGGTTCTGCAGTGCATGCACCAGCGACGCCTGGTCGACGCCGATCCGCATGGCCTCGCGCAGCACGAGCCGCAGGAACTCGGTGTCGCCCGTTGCCAACGCGAACTGAAGGGCGGGGCGGGTGATGAAGTCGTACGACAGATCAGGCCCGACGGCGCCAGTTCGGGCGATCTCGTCGATCGAGAGATTGAGCTCCTGGAACGTGAAGCCGCCCACCTTGCGCACCAGAGAACCAATCAGCTGGTTCGCGGCCTGCGAGAGCGGATGGCCCTCTGACCAAGCGTGCGTGCCAGCCATCTTCTCGATGCCCAGGAAGCCGTTGGCGTCCAGCCGCAGACCGCCCGAGCCCAGATCGAGCTGCGAGTGCAGCGCGTCACCCATGACCAGCCGCATGCCCGCGCAGGTGGGATCCAGCCAGTTGATGGTGGGCTGGCCCTCCTTGAAGTAATGGAGGTACACCCAGCGGCGCTCGATGCCCTTGTAGTCGAGGATGGGTGGGGTGCAGGACCAGTTGGTTTCCTTCACGCCCGGCTCGTAGAAGATCACGCGCTGCAGCGCGCCGATGATGAGCCCCTCGTCCGACAGTGCCTGCTCAACCTCGGCCGACAGGTTCACGGAGTCGCGACCCTCGGGCACATCCGGCAGCAGATGCCAGTGCTCCGGCGGGATGTCGACCATGTGGAAGATGCCGGGATAGTCCTTGTAGTTGAGCTCCGCGAGGCGGAAATCTGCGCCCTTGCCGGTGTGGCCGGGGACGATGTCGTCGATGATCGTGCCCTGGTGCTTTGCTGCCCGTTCGCACATCTGCCGGAACTCGTCCTCGGTGCCAAACAGCGGGTCGATGGCCATGGAGATGCGGTCGAAGTGGCCATCCACTGACGGCGTGGGCTCCCACCCCTGCAACCCTCCGGCCAGCTTCACCGGGCCGGTGTGCAGCGCGTCGATGCCGATCGTGGAGAAGGCATTCCACAGCTCCTCGTCACCCAGCGCGCCCAGGAAGGACTGCCCACGATCGGTGATGTGGGAGAGGGGATAGGCGGTGAACCAGACGGAGGCGCGCTGCAGCGCCGCCCGCGGGTTTGGGTGGGCGTACGGGTTGGCCCACATGAGGTGCTTGCCCGCCACCTGGCGCGACACCTGCCGGGCGTCGTGCAGCATGGATTGCTCCTCCAGCCACTCCACGTAGGTGCGGTTGGGGCCGGAGGGGCTGAACGGGGGAGCGATCGGGCCGTCATTGCCCCGACGGCGTGCGCGTGGGCGCAGCCGGGCCGGGCGGGCGGCGAAGCGTTGCTGGTCGAAGCTGGCCTCGGGCAGCACCTCGTCGTCAATGGGCAGATTCTCTGGCGTGGTGGTCACCCCACCAACGCTACCCAAGGAGACCAGTGCTATTCCTGCAGATCTCCGCCATACAGCGACATCTGCAGGAATATGGCGCCCCAACGTTGACCACCCGGCATGCAACAGTGGGTACATGTCCCTACGCACCGCATTTGTCGCATCCCTTGCCGCTGCGCTGTTGGCCGCCGGCTGCAGTTCGTCTGACGAGGCTGCCTCGCCCATGCCCACCGCCGATGTGGAGATCACGGCAGTGACCCCTGAGGTCACCCAGGCCATGACCCCGAGCGAGACCGCGCCTGTGGAGGCTGAGACGACGCCTGCCGCAACCCCCAGCGAGACCACTGCCGCAGCGGAGGAGAGTCCCAGCGGCAAGGCGACCTTGGTGGGTGACGAGGCCCAGCGCATCGCGGCTGTGGTGCCTGCGTTCCACGAGTACTGGGACGTCATCAACCAGACCTATGCCGACGGCGGTGCCGCAGAGGCGACCCCGGACATGGAGCGGATCATGACCTCCGGGCAGCTGGATTACTGGGTGAACGCGTTTTCCAACTGGAAGGAGAAGGGCCACCGCTATGAGGGTGTCAACCGCGTCCTGTACGCCACCTCCAAGCTGGTCTCCCTTGAAGCCGACGGCGGGGTCGCCGACGTCGAGTTCTGCGTCGACATGAGCGGCACCCGCGCCTTCGACGCCCAGGACAACCCGCTGCACAAGGACGGCCTGTACCAGAGTGGGGTCGCGGTGTTGGAGTGGATCGACGGTGGCTGGAAGGTCGCCGGGTACCGCGAGGGAACCGCCAACAAGGACCAGTGCTGACGCACCTGTTTCGAACGGCTCCTTCGTCACAGATTCAGTCAGCGAGGGGAATATCTTGCCTGATTCCAAGGTTGAGTGATGTAGACTCAACTTTGAAATCCGGCCGGTCGTGCTGCTCAGCCGCCCGGCTCAGGAACCGAAACCTAGGAGACTCCCCTTGAATACCGAAAGGCTCACGACGAAGTCCCGCGACGCCGTCACGGCGGCGGTCCGGCAGGCTCTCACCAACGGCAACCCCAACACCGAGCCCGTGCACCTGTTGCACGGCCTCCTGCTCACCCCAGACAACACCGTCGGCGCCCTGCTCGAAGCAGTGGGCGCCAAGGCGGATCAGGTGGACGCGGCTGCGGTCGCGGCCATCAAGAAACTCCCATCGACGTCGGGTAGCTCCGTCAGCCAGCCCGCCCTCAGCGGGCCCTTCGCGCGCGTGCTGGCCTCTGCGGAGACCCTCGCGGATTCACTCGGCGACGACTTCGTGGCCACGGAGCACCTGCTGATTGGCCTTGCCAGCATCCCTTCGGATGCCAAGACCGTCCTCGACAACACGGGCGTCACGGCTGAAGCGCTCAAGGAGTCCTTCGAGGCCTCCCGCGGCGGCAAGCGCATCACCTCCGCGGAATCCGAGGGCGGCGAATCCGTCCTCGAGAAGTACTCCATCGACCTCACCGAGCGCGCCCGCGAGGGCAAGCTGGATCCGGTGATCGGCCGAGATCAGGAGATCCGCCGTGTGGTGCAGGTGCTGGCGCGCCGGACCAAGAACAACCCCGTGCTGATCGGCGAGCCAGGCGTCGGCAAGACCGCCGTCGTCGAGGGGCTCGCGCAGCGCCTCGTGGCTGGCGATGTGCCGGATTCCCTCAAGGGCCGCCGCCTCGTCTCCCTCGACCTCGCGTCGATGGTGGCCGGTGCCAAGTACCGCGGTGAGTTCGAGGAGCGCCTCAAGGCCGTGCTCAGCGAGATCAAGGAGGCGGAGGGGCAGGTCGTCACGTTCATCGACGAGCTGCACACCGTCGTCGGCGCTGGCGCGTCCGGCGAGGGCGCCATGGATGCCGGCAACATGCTCAAGCCCATGCTCGCCCGCGGCGAGCTGCGGATGATCGGCGCCACCACGCTCGACGAGTACCGCGAGCGCATCGAGAAGGATCCGGCGCTGGAACGCCGCTTCCAGCAGGTGTACGTGGGGGAGCCCTCCGTCGACGACACCGTGGCCATCCTCCGCGGCCTGCGTGAGCGCTACGAGGCCCACCACAAGGTGCGCATCACGGATTCCGCGCTGGTGGCCGCCGCCGAGCTGTCCAACCGCTACATCACCAGCCGTCAGCTGCCGGACAAGGCCATCGACCTGGTCGACGAGGCTGCGTCCCGCCTGCGCATGGAGATCGACTCCTCCCCGGAGGAGATCGACATGTTGCGCCGCGACGTGGACCGCATGACCATGCAGAGGTTCCACCTCGAGCAGGAGGCCGACGACGCGTCCCGCGAGCGCCTCGCTGCGCTGAACTCTGAGTTGGCGGATGCCCAGGAGAAGCTCCGTGGGCTTGAGACGCGGTGGGAGCAGGAGAAGTCTGGCCTCAACCGCATGGGCGATCTCAAGGAGCTCATCGACCAGAAGCGCTCGGAGGCAGAGAAGTACCAGCGTGAGGGCGACCTCGCGAAGGCCTCCGCCATCCTCTACGGCGAGATCCCCGCCCTGGAGAAGGAGCAGGCTGAAGCCGAAGAGCACGACGCGACGCCGTCGATGGTCTCGGAGGAAGTTGGCGCCACCGATATCGCAGAGGTGGTGGCCGCGTGGACGGGCGTGCCCGTCGGCCGCATGCTGCAGGGCGAATCCGAGAAGCTCCTCCAGATGGAGGACCGCATCGGGCAGCGCCTGATCGGGCAGCGCGACGCCGTGCGCGCCGTGGCAGACGCCGTTCGCCGTTCGCGTGCCGGCATCTCGGATCCCAACCGGCCCACCGGCTCGTTCCTCTTCCTGGGCCCCACGGGCGTCGGCAAGACGGAGCTGGCCAAGGCGCTGGCGGATTTCCTCTTCGACGACGAGACCGCCCTGGTCCGCATCGACATGAGCGAGTACTCCGAGAAGCACTCGGTGGCCCGCCTCGTCGGCGCCCCTCCCGGTTACGTCGGCTACGAGGAAGGCGGCCAGCTCACTGAGGCGGTTCGCCGTCGCCCCTACTCCGTCATCCTGCTGGATGAGGTGGAGAAGGCGCATCCGGATCTGTTCAACATCCTGCTCCAGGTGCTGGACGACGGCAGGCTCACCGACGGCCAGGGCCGCACCGTGGACTTCCGCAACACGCTGCTGATCCTCACCTCCAACCTGGGCTCGCAGTTCATGGCGGATCCGCTCCTCAGCCGCGAGGAGAAGGAGAAGTCAGTCATGAGCGTGGTGCGTCAGGCGTTCCGGCCAGAGTTCCTCAACCGCCTCGATGAGACGGTGCTGTTCGAGGCCCTCACGCAGGAGGCGTTGGCGCAGATCGTCGACATCCAGCTGCGTCGCCTCAACGCTCGCCTCGCGGGCCGCCGGATCACCGTCGAGGTGTCCGACGCGGCGAAGGCGTGGCTCAGCGAAGTGGGCTTCGACCCGGTCTACGGCGCGCGCCCACTCCGCAGGCTGGTGCAGTCGACCATCGAGGACGATCTGGCCCGTGGCCTGCTCTCCGGTGAGATCCACGACGGCCAGCACGTGCGATTCGACAGGGTCGACGACGGCATCAGGCTGATCGCTGATTGAGCCGGGCTTCGGCCGGGCAAAGGCAAGTTGTGCAGGTACTCCGCTGCACAACTCTCCACCGCCCGCCGCGTCCGCCGCTCCCACACATGGGCAAAGGCAAGTTGTGCAGGTACTCCGCTGCACAACTTGCCTTTGCCTGCGGATCGGACGGCGACGCCGACAGGTAGTCTGGATCTATGGCAGCGGATTTCATGCGCATTGGTGACGTCGAGCGCGACGAGGCCGTCAACATGCTCCGAGAGCATCACGCCACCGGGCGGCTGACCTCCGAAGAGTTCGACGACCGGATGTCCAAGGCGCTTGGAGCGCGTACCCAGAGCGAGTTGAACGAGCTGTTCCTCGACCTGCCTGCCCCCAAGCCCAACGCTGGCAGCAATGGCGGGCCGGCAAGCTACGCCGAGCCGCAGTTCACCTACGACACGCCCGCGGCCAGCCCCACCGCGCCCGCTTACGGGGCAACAGATTCGTATGGGGCAGATCCCTACGGCACGCAAGATCCGTACGCTCCTGCGCCTTACGGAGTCTCGGACGCCAATCCCTATGCGCCGCTTGAGCCTGCGCAGCAGTCCGCGGACGTGGCACAGGGAGGCACGCCCTGGTACGCGCAGTGGTGGATGGTCATCGTCGCCGTGTTCGTCGCGGGGATGCTGGACACTGGCGCCATCATCATCCTGGCCGCGCTCTGGGTGTGGGTGATCTACCCGAACCTCATCGGCAAGCGGCGGCAGTTGCCTCGCCCCAGCCCCGCCGGGCCGCCTCGTCCCCTCACCTACATGGAACGTGAGTGGGTGATGGAGGAGCTCCGCAAGGGCAACAAGATCCTCGCCATCAAGCGCTACCGAGAACTCACCGGGGCGGATCTGCGCACCGCCAAGAACACCGTCGAGACCTGGGGGCGGCAGATCGGCCGCTGAGCCGCTAGGCGCCGGCTGGCCCCATGGCCGAGCCAACCACGGCGGCCAACGTCACCGTCGCAAACACGAAGCCGATCAGCATCTGAAGCGTCATCCGACGGCGGATCAGCGAGGAGCGGATGCTCACGTCCGGCGGCGCGAAGGCGGCCGTCACGCCGATGGCCAGGTAGAGGTAATCCGAGAATGGTGGGTCCTCCGTGCCGGGAAACATGATGGTGTCTGGGCCCAACTGTTGGTGAGACACAAGGTAGTCGACCGCGTAGGTGGCCGAGACGGCCAACCAGCCCATGAAGACCATGACCACCGTCATGCCTGCGATCCATGAGGCTGCCTCCTTGCCCGCGATGTCCGCGGCGCTGGGCAACACCCCCAGAGCAGTGATCAAGGCGGCCACTGCGAAGTAGATCGCCAAGCCGCCGCCTGGTTGGGTCAGCCACACGTAGCGGCCGAGGAAGGTGGGCCTCTTCTGGCTGGCGGCCCAGGCCTTGACCTTGGCGTGCGGGGCGGCTAGGAACACACCAAGGGTGACCGCCACGTAGAACAGCAAGACAGCGCCGATCATCACCAGGGCCATGAACTTCGCGATGGATGTGGAATCCTCCCCGGTGTCGAACACCAAGGCGGCCACGACGATCACCGGGATGGCGAGCGCAACGGCAGCAGCCGAGCGAAACATCTCACTGAAAAGCACCTTCCACATGGGAAGGAGCCTACCGAGACGAGCTCGCAGTCAGCTTCAGCTCGCTAGCTGGTGCCGTTTCCGCCCTCAGAGCGCGGCTTCGGTCTCCTCGAAACCCACCACGATCTCGAGTTCGTCAGCTGCTGCCAGCGACCAGTCGATGATCGACTCATCCTCGGGGTACGGCTCGACGTGGTGCGACACGAAGGACATGACGCCGTCCTCGATTTCCAGCATCAGCACGTGGTTGAGGCCGCCCTGCTGGAAGATGGCGCTGGCCGGGAACGTGTAGCTGTTGAGCAGGGTACGCGGTGCGTCCTTGTCCACCACCAGGAGGAACTGTCCATCGAAGGGGCGGCACACCGCGTCGGCCAGCTGCTCGCGCAGTTCGTCGCTGCCGTAGCCGTCGACGGCGTCGAGCAAGCTGATGAGCGCCGCGCGGAGCTGAGTGGGAAGGGGCTCGAGCGTTTCGGGCAGCGGCTGGCCGAACTCGTCGTAGCCATCGTCCTGCGGCGGCTCCCAGTCGTCGAGCTTCGCCTCGGCCAGCAGGCTGGCCAGCATCGAGGCGAACACGGCGCCAGCGGCCCAGCGGCGCGGGTGCTTGAGGCCCAGCTTGCGCAGCAGGCCGATCGACCACGCATCTCCGCGCGCCAGCAGATCCTGCGCGCCGTACGTGGCGCCGGCCACGCCCAACGCGATGCCCGTGGTGAGCCCAGGGGAGCGGTACTCGCCATCGCTCGGCATGGGGCGCGCGATCTCCGCCGCGCTGCCGCCGGCCATGGTGGCCCAATAGGCGTGCTTGCGCCAGCCGGTGAGCTTGTTGGGGTCGATCAGGGTGATGCCCGCCCACGCGGCGGACTTCACGACGGCGAGGAGGAGTTGGGACTTGCTGATGCGTGCCATGGGTCCAGACTACCGGGGGCGCAATTCAAGCAGCTTGCCGCCGTCGCCGTCCTGCAACAGCCAGATCGTCCCGTCCGGGCCCTCCTCCACCGCGCGGATGCGGGCGTTCATGGGCCAGTTCTCCGCCTCGGTGGCGTTCTCGCCGTCGAGGTCGACGCGGATCAGGCGCTTGCCGGAGAGCCCCCCGAGGAAGGCGTCGCCCTTCCATGCCGGGAACAGGCTGCCTTGATAGATCATCAACGACCCCGGGGAGATCGACGGGGTCCAGAACACCTTCGGCGGCTCGAATCCGTCGCCCTCCGCATGATCTGGGATCTCTCCCCCGCCGTAGTGGGAGCCGTTTGAGGCATCGGGCCAGCCATAGTTGAGCCCGGGCTTGATCAGGTTCAGTTCGTCGCCGCCCTGCGGGCCCATCTCTGAGGCCCAGAGCCTGCCGTCGGCATCGAACGCCAGGCCCAGCGGGTTGCGGTGGCCCATTGACCAGAACTGCTGGGCGGCGGGGGAGTCTTCCTGGAACGGGTTGTCTGCGGCGGGTTGGCCGCTGAGAGTGAGGCGCAGGATCTTGCCCAGGGTGTTGTCCATCTCCTGCGCCGGGTCCATCTTCTGGCGGTCTCCGGAGCTGACGAACAGGTGCTCGCCCTGGATGGCCATGCGGTGCGAGAAGTGCCCGTTGCCGTCCACCTTGGGGCTCTGCTCCCAGATCTTGGTGACGTTGCTGAGGGTGGCCGCCTCCGTGTCCAGCGTGGCGGTGCCGATCACGGCGCCCGAGCCGCCGTCGCCCCTCTCCACCCAGGAGAGGTACACGGTGCCGTCGGTTTCGAAGGTGGGGCCCGCGATGAGGTCGCCCAGGCCGCCCTGCCCGGCGACCCGCACCTCGGGCACGCCAGAGACCTCCCGCACCGTGCCGTCGGGGGAACGCAGCTTCAGGGCGCCGCCGCGCTCGGTGATGGCCAGCAGGTCACTGCCGGGCAGGAACTCCATGGCCCACGGCTCCGAGTAGGCCTCGTGCTCGATCACCGTGAACTCGTGGGTCTCGGGCACCTCGGGTGACGCCCCCTGAGACTCCTCGACGGCGGGCTCAGCCGTGTGCGAAGCCTCAGGGGTGCTGGCCGTGGGCGCGGTGGTGGTGAACGACGGCGAGGTGGCGGGGCGCGGCGCGGGCTCGCCCGGGCGCGGTTGTTCCCCGGGGCCGCTGCAGGCGGCGAGGAGGGCGGCGGTCAGGACTATCGGCGCTAGTCGTCGCATGTCACGACGTTACCCTGCCGCTAGCTCGCGCCCAAGCGCATCCAGTGATCCCCGCGGGCTCGGAGCCCCAGCGTGAGGGCGCGGAGCCCCATGAAGCCGACGGCGAAGGCCATCCACAACCACGTGAGGCCGGGTTGGCCAGGCTGGGCGGTGAGGGCCGTCAGGGCGATGGGCGCGTAGCCCACCAGCGTGATGACCCCGGCGGTCGCGAGGTAGCGGCCGTCCCCGGCGCCGATGAGCACGCCGTCGAGGAGGAACACGTAGCCGGCCAACGGCAGCGTGGCGGAGATCAGCAGCAGCACCCAGGCGACCAGCGCGCGCACGTCGTCATCTGGGGAGAAGAATTCCGCGACGGGATTGCGCAGGAGCGCGGTGAGCGCGCCGATCACTGCGCCTCCGCCCACGGACCACCAGGTCATGAGGCGCGTGGAGTCGCGGGCCTCCTGCGCGTTGGCTGCGCCCAGCGCGGTGCCGATGATGGTTTGCCCGGCAATCGCCAGCGCGTCGAGGGCGTAGGAGAGGAGGCCCCACACCTGCATCGCCACGTGGTGCGCGGCGAGCCCGGCCGTGCCTTGTTTCGCGGCCACGAAGGTGGTGATCAGCAGCGCGATGCGCAACGTCACGGTGCGCAGCAGCAGGGGAACTCCCACGGCGAGGCTGCTCATCATCTCCGTCCACGAGGGGCGCAGCCGTGCGCGTGCCCGGCGGGCGTGCCGCGCCACGAGGAGTGCAGCGGTGAGCCCCAAGGCCGTCTCCGCCAAGGCGGTGCCGAGCCCTGCTCCGCCGATCCCCATCTGGAGTCCGAACACCAGCGCCACGTTGAGGATGAGGTTGAGCACGGCGGCGCTGATCGACAGGACGAGCGGCGTCCGGGCGTCGGAAAGCCCGCGGAAGGTGCCGGTGGCAGCCAGCATCACGAGCATGCCCGGCAGGCCCGGGATGGACCAGCGCAGGTACGTCACCGCCTGCGTGTGTACCTCGCCGGTGGCGCCCAGCCAGGCAGCCAACCACGGCGCGGCCAGCCACGTGAGCGCGCCCACCGTCGTGCCGATGAGGGCGGCCAGCCACATGGCTTGGACGCCCAACTCGATGCCGCGGTCGCGGTGCCCTGCGCCGATCTGACGCGCGACCACGGAGGTGGAGCCGTAGGCCAGGAAGATCATCAGGCCGGTGACGGTGGTGAGCAGCCCTGAGCCGATGCCCAGGCCCGCGAGAGGAACGGTGCCGAGGTGGCCGACGATCCAGGTGTCGGCCAGCATCATCAGGGGCTGGGCCACGAGCGCGGCGAAGGCCGGTACCGCCAGGGCGAGTACGCGTCGGGGAAGGCTCACCAGCCACGCCCTTGCAGGCCGGGGGAGTCCTTGACGGTGTCGTCGGTGTAGGGGAGTGCGCCGCCCGGCCACTTGCGCGCTGCGCTGCCGGTGATCCAGCGGTAGCCGAACATCCGGCGGCTGGATTCGCGCTCGATGGCCTTGATGTCTGGCTTGCCGTCGGTGGCCATGAGGAGCAGGTTGCCGAAGCGACGCCCCTTGTAGACGTCGGATTCCATGCCGAACATCGTGGTGCGCCAGCGTTCGTTGAGTCCGCCGGCGAGTTTCTTGGCCCAGTCGAACGGCGCCCTGTCGGTCACGTTGAAGATCACCATGGATTCGCCCCTCGTCACGCGGCGGATCTCGTCGAGGGCCTCAGCGGTGGCGAGGTCGCCGGGGACGATGAGTTCCTTGAACGCGTCCACGATGACCACGTCGGTCCAGTCCGACGGCATGGCGCTCAAGCCCGTGCGGCCGTCGACGTCGCGCACCTTGCTGCCCGAGCGGGGAGGCAGCGGGATCTTCCGGCGTACCTCTTCGGTGAGTTCCACATCTGGCTCGCACACCACCTGCGCGGTGCCGGGCCGCAGGTGCGCCACGTAGCGGGGGATGGTCATGCCGGCGCCGCCGATGTGCACGAACCTCAACCGCTCGTCCTCCGGCGCCCGGAAGACGGAGTTCTCCAGGATCAACGCGATGTGGGCCACGTACTGGAACATCAGGAAATCGGGTTGATAGGGGTCGACGTAGGACTGCGAGGTGGGCCCGAACCGCACGTAGAACGCACCCATGTTCTGGGGGTCTGGGAACAGGCGGTCTTCGGTCACCCGCCTGAGCCTATCCCGTCCGCGGAGAGGGCCCCGGTCAGCCCGCCACTGCGAGGGCTGCGCCGTCGGGAGTAGGCTTGCCGCTGATGGGAGTTGGGGCTGATGAGTCGTCGCGGTTTGGTTGATGAGGCCGTCTCGAGCATCCTCGAACGGATCGCTGACGGCACCTTCTCGGTGGCAGAGCCGTTGCCGCCGGAGGCAGATCTTGCGCTGCTGCTTGACGTGTCGCGCCCGACGATGCGCGAGGCGGTTCGCACGCTGAGCGACCGCGGAATTCTGAACGTGGTGCACGGCCGGGGCACCTTCGTCGCGGAGCGCTCCGAATGGCGCGACCTGCCGACGCTCATTGACCTCATGGCGCGAGAGTTACCTGAGGAGGAACTCGGCCTTCAGCTGACCCAGGTGCGACGGATGATCGAAGTGGGGGCATGCGGGCTGGCGGCCACGAACCGCACCGAGGAGGATTTGGCTGCCATGCGGGTCGCGCTGGAGCGCTACGACGTGGCCTCCGCGGCAGATGATGTGGAGGGCACCGTGCGCTTCGATATCGCCTTCCACGACGCGATCCTGGTGGCTTCCGGGAACCCCTTCCTTGCCACGATCATGCAGCCGCTGGCTGAAGCGCTCTATACCTCCCGGCGCATCACGTCGTCTCGTCGCGAGGTGCGGGACAGGGCCCAGAGCCATCATCGCCGCATCCTGGCGCAGCTTGAGCGGGGGGATTCGGTGGGGGCCAAGGAGGCCATGCGGGCCCACATGTCGCAAACTCGAGACGATTTCGAGACGCGCAAACCCCGCTGACAAGGGGTGTCTTTCCAGGTGAAGGAATATCACCCAAAACTCTAGCCAAATGACCCCTCCTCGTTTATGATTGCTTAGACCTCAGAGGTCTGAGTTCACGAGGAAGTGAGATTCATGCAGTCATTCGAAGAGCTTCTCGCGGGCAAGCCGGCAGTCGTGCCGGTCACCGCGGAAGAAGTTGCGGCGGCCCGGGAGGCAGCCGGCGACACCACCGTCTACGTCGTCCTCGACGACGACCCCACCGGCACGCAGTCGGTTTCGAACCTTCCGGTGCTGACGGCGTGGGAGGTCGACGACTTCCGCTGGGCGTTCAGCACCGGCAAGCCCGCCGTCTACGTGATGACCAACTCGCGGTCCCTGTCGCCCGCTGATGCCGAGCAGGTAAATCGCGAGGTGGTGGCCGCTGCCCTCGAAGCAGCCGACGGTGCCCCCATCGCATTCGTGTCCCGCTCGGATTCGACGCTGCGTGGCCACTTCCCGCTCGAACCTGAGACCCTCGCCGAGGGCGTGCTCGCCGCCACGGATACAGAGGTGGACGGCATCGTGGTGGTGCCGGCCTTCGGCGACGCGGGCCGCATCACCGTGGACGGTGTGCACTACGCGGGCTCCAAGGCTGCCGGCTTCGTGCCCGTGGGGGAGAGCGAATTCGCCCGCGATGCCACCTTCGGCTACACCTCGTCTGCCATGGCGGAGTGGGTTGCTGAGAAGAGCGACGGCGCGATCCCGGCCAGCAGCGTCCTGCTGATCGACCTCGTCACGCTGCGAACGGACCTCGCCGAGGTCGTCCGTCGGCTGCGCTCGGCCACGAACCGGCAGATCATCACCGCCGACATCGTTGAGGAAGAGGACCTTCGTCAACTTTCCCTCGCCTTGATCGAGGCCGAGACGGCTGGCTCCACCTTCATCTACCGCGTTGGCCCACCCTTTGCCCGCGCCCGGATCGGCCAGGCCGTGCACGCCCCGCTCACCGTCGAGGAGATCCAAGCCTCTCGCGGAGACCGCGACGTGGCGCCCGGTGGCCTCATCGTCGTGGGCAGCCACGTGGATCTGACCACCCGTCAGCTCAACCACCTGCGAGAGGTGGACGCCCCCTTCGAGGTGGAGCTAGAGGTGGCCAGGATCATCGATCCCGATCAGCGCGAGGGTCACGTGGCCGCCGTCGCTGACGAGATCGCCACCGCGCTGGCAGATGGCAACGCAGTGGTGCGTACCTCGCGCACCCTGGTCACCGGTGCCGACGGCGACGCCTCGCTCGAGATCTCGCGCCAGGTGTCGGCCGCCGTCGTGGACGTGGTGCAGCGCGTGCTGCATGCGCGAGCGCCCAGGTTCGTGGTGGCGAAGGGCGGCATCACGTCGTCCGATGTGGCCACGAAGGGCCTCGGCTTCCGCCGGGCCAACGTCGTCGGGCCCATGCTGCCCGGCATCGTCTCCCTGTGGTCCGGCCAGGACGGCCCTGCTGCAGGCATCCCGTACATCGTCTTCGCAGGCAACGTCGGCGGCGCTGAGTCGCTCGCTGACGTGGTCCAGAAGCTCTCCAACTCGTAACCACCGTTAGGAACAAACAATGAACATCGCCGTTCTGGGCCTTGGCGCCATGGGTCTGCCCATGGCCACCTGGCTCCAAGAGACTTTCACCGTCACCGGATTCGATATCTCCGCCGAGCGTGGCCAGTTGGCTGCCGACGCCGGGGTCACCCTCCGCGGCTCCGCCCGTGAGGCGTCGGCTGATGCCGACGTCGTCCTGGTGGCCGTACGCAACCAAGAGCAGTTGGAAGAGTTGCTCTACGGCGCCGAGGGCATCGTTGCCGGGATGAAGCAGGGTGCCTCAGTCATCCTCACCTCCACCGTGGGTATCCAGGCCGTGGAAGAGGTGGCCGCTCGCCTCGGCGGCGACGGCATCGGTCTGGCCGATGCGCCTGTCTCTGGCGGCCCAGCCCGTGCCGGCAAGGGCGACCTATTGGTCACCGTCGGCGCCTACCCGGAAGTGTTCGAACACTGCAGCCCCGTTCTCGAGGCGATGGCCTCCAACCTCGTGTGGGTGGGTGAGGCTCCAGGCAAGGGCCAGGCCATGAAGACCGTCAACCAGTTACTCTGCGGCGTGCACATCGCCGCTGGCGCCGAGGCCCTGGCGCTCGCCGGTGAGCTCGGGCTCGATCAGCACAAGGCCCTCGATGCACTCATGTCCGGCGCTGCCGCATCCTTCATGCTGGGTGATCGTGGCCCACGGGCGATCCAGGCCTACCACGGCGAAACTGCCGAGGTGAAGTCCCGCGTCGACATCTTCGTCAAGGACATGGGCATCGTGACATCTGCCGCGAAGATGGTCGGCATGGCCGTGCCGGTGGCTGCAGCCGCCGAGCAGGTCTACCTGCAGGGCCTGTCCCGCGGTCAGGGCGCCATGGACGATTCGTCCGTCATCAACGTGACCAAGCCGGTGAAGGGCTGATCCATGGGTGCTGGAACTCTTCTGGGTATCGCGCTCGGCGCGATCATCGTCCTGCTGTTGCTTGTCATCAAGATCAAGATGTCGGCCTTCGTGGCGCTCCTGCTGGTGTCGTTCGGCACTGCGCTGGCCACCGGCATCCCGCTGCTCGAGATCGTGCCCACCATGACCAAGGGCATGGGCAACACCCTCGCCTCAGTGATGATCGTGGTCGGCTTGGGTGCCATGCTCGGCCGCGTCATCGAGGTCTCTGGCGGCGCAGACGCACTGGCTGAGAAGTTCTCGAAGATCCTCGGCCCCAAGCGGGTCGTCGCTGCCGTGACCGCCGCTGCATTCGTGCTGGGCATCCCGGTGTTCTTCGACGTGGGCTTCATCATCCTGGCCCCCATCGTGTTCGGCTTCGCCCGCGCGGCGAAGGTCAACCCGCTGGTCATCGGCCTGCCCGTCGCGGGTGCGCTGCTCACCGTGCATGTGGCGCTGCCGCCCCACCCCGGCCCGGTGGCCGCCGCCGGCATCACCGGTGCCGACAACGGAATGATGCTGCTGTGGGGCCTGCCCATCTGCATCGTCACCGCCATCATCGGGTACTTCGCCGCCAAGATGTTCAAGGCGGAGAAGTACACGCTGCTTCCGTCGCCGGCCACCCAGCCTGCGCACGTGGAGGAGGTTTCTGCTGAGGGCGGCGTCGCCACGAAGCGCCGTGTGCTGGGCGCCGGCACCGTCCTGGCCCTGATCCTGCTGCCCATCCTGCAGATCATGGTGGGCACTGTCGGCAACATGACGCTGGAGCCGGAATCCCCGCTGCAGAAGTTCGCTGGCATGGTGGGTGCTGCTCCCATCGCGCTGCTGACGGCCGTGATCGTCGCGTACCTCGTGGTGGGTCACAACCAGCGCTGGAACCTGGAGAAGCGTGGCCTCATTCTCGACGGTGCGCTCCCAGACGTTGCGGTCATCGTGTTCGTCACTGGCGCTGGTGGCGTGTTCGCCAACGTGCTGGTCACCTCGGGCATCGGTGCGGCGTTCTCGGACACCCTCATCGCGATGAACATGCCCATCATCCTGGCCGGCTTCCTGATCTCCGCTGCGCTGCGCGCCTCGCAGGGATCGGCGACCGTCGCCATCCTCACGGCGGCCGGCCTGCTGGCCGAACCCATCGCAGCGGCTGGCTACAACCCCACACAGATGACATTGGTCACCCTGGCCATCGCCTTCGGTGGCCTGGGCCTGTCGCACATCAACGACTCCGGCTTCTGGATCGTCACCAAGTACCTGGGCCTCAGCGTCAAGGACGGCCTGAAGACGTGGACCGTACTGTCCACCATCTTCGGAGTGGTGGGCTTCCTGCTGACCTGGGGCGTCTTCGCCCTCGTCTCGTAACTCGCTGAAACTCCGACCCCCGTTTTCCTGCAGATCTTCGCCATACGGCGACATCTGCAGGAAAACGGGGGTCGAAGTTTTCGCTCCCATCACCCCGCGGGTGAATTCTTGGACATTCGCCCGTCCAGCGACGCAACAGTTACGCAAACGTAACCTACGGTGCCGTAGGGTTTGGGCATGACCGTTTCGGGCGTCACCGCCCAGCCGCAGGCCAGACCGGTCGCCAAGCGCGCCCTTTTGGGGGTTGGCAAGGGCATCCGCAAGGTTGCCGAGGCGCTGGCGACACCCCTCCTTCCCGAGGATTTCCTCGACCTCATCAACCCGCTGGGCTCCGGCGCAGATCTCCGCGGCCGCGTGGTGGCGGTGCAGCCGGAAGGGCCCGGCGCCACCACTGTCACCATCCGCCCCAGCCGCGGCTGGGTGCCCCACACCCCTGGCCAGTACACGCGCATCGGCATCGATGTGGACGGTGTGCGCCTCTGGCGTGCTTACTCCATCACCAGCCCGGTGGGCGGCAGCACCTTCACCATCACGGTGCGGCGCATCCCGGATGGCAAGGTCAGCAACCATGTCGCGCGCGCACTGCGGCCGGGCAGCGTCATCCATCTGGACCGGGCCACCGGGGATTTCGTCCTGCCGTACCCGCCGCCCGCGAAGGTGCTGTTCCTCACCGCAGGCTCCGGCATCACCCCGGTGATGGGCATGCTGCGCAACCGGCCCCTGCCGGCTGATGTCGTCGTCGTGCATTCCGCGCCCACGGCTCAGGAGTCGCTCTTCCTCGCGGAGTTGCGCACACTCGACGCAGCAGGCCGCATCCGGCTGGTCACCAGATTCACCGCCGACGATGGCATCCTCACCCCTGACCAACTCGACGGCGTGGTGCCGGATTGGCGCGAACGCGAGGCGTGGGCGTGCGGCCCGGCCGCGATGCTCGACGACGCGGAATCCCACTGGGAGGCCGCCGGTCTGCGCGAGCGGCTCCACACCGAGCGCTTCCGCGCCGCGGTGGTCGCTGTCGGGGACGGTGGGGCCATCACATTTGACCAGTCCGAGCGCACCGTCGAGGCAGACGCCGCCACCACCATCCTTGATGCCGGCGAGGACGCCGGCATCCTCATGCCCGCCGGATGCCGCATGGGCATCTGCTTCAACTGCGTGCTGCCGCTCACCGAGGGCAGCGTCCGCGATCTCCGCACCGGGGAACTGACCACCGCAGATCCCCAAGACCCCGTCCGTATCCAAACCTGCGTATCGGCTGCCGCCGGTGCGTGCCGCATCACGATCTGAGGATTCCCACTCATGACCAGTACTGCCGTGCGCAGCAACCGCATCACCACCACCACGCCGCAGGCGCAGGCCGAGACGTCGTCGTCTGGCAAGCCCAATCCCATCGCGCACCTGAGCCCCGAGGAGATCGAGGCGATCGGCCGTGAACTCGACACCCTCCGCGACGAGGTGCTCGCCAGCCGTGGCGCCAAGGATGCGGAGTACATCCGCGGCATGATCCGCACCCAGCGGATCCTCGAGGCGGCCAGCCGCATCGTGCTGCTGTTCTCGAAGTTCCCGCCGGCCTTCCTGGTGGGCACGACGGGGCTCACCCTCGCGAAGATCCTGGAGAACACCGAGATCGGCCACAACATCCTCCATGGCCAGTGGGATTGGATGCGCGACGAGAAGATCCACTCCAGCACCTGGGAGTGGGATTTCGCCTCGCCTGCGGAGCAGTGGAAGCGATCCCACAACGTGGAGCACCACACCTATACCAACGTGATCGGGATGGACAACGATCTGGGCTACAACATCATGCGGGTGGATCCGGAGCAGGAGTGGGAGCTCAAGCACCTGTTCCAGCCGGTGACCAACTTCTTCACCGCCCTCTTCTTCGAGTACGGCATCGCCGCCTACGACATGCAGTTGAAGGAGTGGAAGGACGGCAAGCGGCCCCACGACGAGTTCATGGCGGATCTCAAGAACATGCTGACCAAGCTGAGCAAGCAGGTCACCAAGGACTACGTGGTCCATCCGCTGCTGTCCGGCACCTCGGCGCTCACCACGCTGGCCGCCAACGCCATCGCCAACACGTTGCGCAATGTGTGGACGCACTCCGTGATCCTCTGCGGCCACCTGCCCGAGGGTGTGGAGACGTTCGAGACCGAATCCATCGAGGGCGAGACCCGCGGCGAGTGGTACCTGCGCCAGATGTTGGGATCGGCGAACATCACCGGGTCCAAGCTCATGCACGTGCTGACGGGCAACCTGTCCCACCAGGTGGAACACCATCTCTTCCCGGATCTCCCCAGCAACCGGTACGCCCAGATCGCACCCCGCATCCGGGAAATCATGGAGCGCCACGGCCTGCGCTACGTCACCGGGCCGCTCCACCAGCAGGTGGGCTCGGCGTGGAAGAAGGTCTTCAGGTACTCGCTGCCCAACAAGCGCGAAGGCGTCAACCGCTGGCGTGAGGTGGCCGCCGCCGCCCGCGAGGCCATCGGTGACGTGGTGGAGAACACCCGAGGCATATGGCGCCCGCAGCGCCGCGCCGTCGCCATGGCCTGACGGCGGTATCCGACCCCGCCTGAGGGGGCGCCCGGGGGCTGTGGCACGCTGGTCCCAGATACCCCCGGGAGGTAACATGAATCGTCTGGCAGCCCTTGTCGCCGTACCTTTGATCGCTATTGGCGGGCTCACCGCGTGCTCGTCGGATACGCCGGTCCAGCCTGCCTCCACAGCGGCAGCGGACTCCCTTGTGGATTCTGTCGGCCTGGCGGGCAAGTCCGGGCGCGAGATCATCGAAACGCTGGATCAGGACGCGACGGCCAGGCCGCTGTCCGTCATGGGTTCGGTGCGCTACGACGAACTCATCCTTAGCGACGGCACCAACGAGCAGGTCGTTCCCATCGAGGGGGACGAGTTCTACCTCTCGATGGCGCCCTATGAGACCTTCACCCACGACTGCTACTTCCACAACGTGGGCACCTGCCAGGGAGAACTGGCGGGGGAGGACGTGCACGTCACCATCACCACGGATGACGGCGAGGTGCTGGTGGACGAGGACGCCACCACCTACGCCAACGGGTTCGTGGGCTTCTGGATCCCCAAGGACAAGCAGGGCACCATCGTCGTGACCAAGGACGGCAAGACGGCCGAGAGCCCGTTCTCCTCGGATGCTGAGGGCGCCACCTGCGTCACCACGCTTCCTCTGGTGTGAGCTGCCGGCGGGGTTGGCTCGCTAGACTCACTGGATGAGCCATCGACGACGTCAGCTTGCGCTGGTCGTCGGTGCCGCGCTGGTGCTGATTGTCACCTTTCTGCTCGCCAGCGCACCGCGGCCGGCCCTCGTGGAGCTGCGGCCGCCTCCCCAACCTGTCGAGGTGACGATGGCGCCCGCAGAGGAGACGCCCTCGGTGAGCCCGGCGCCCGAAGAGGTCCCGTTCGAGTTGCCCGAAGGCGACCCCATCGAGCTGCCGGCGTGGCTGCCCAACCTGTTGCGGGGGCTGGCCATGGGCGCAGTGGTGCTGGCCATCGTCTGGTTCCTCGTACGGCTCTGGCGCGCCCGCGTGCGGCTGCGCCGCGTGACCGCCGTCGCTCCAACAGGTGAGGCGGTGGAGGTGGTTGACCTCGACGAGGAGCAGTTCGCCGATACCGTCGCCGAGACGGTAGAGCGCCTGCGCGGCGGCATGGCCGTTCAAGGTGCCGTCGTCGAGTGCTGGCGCCGGCTCGAAGCATTGGCCGCGGACACGGGCATCAGGCGCCATCTTGCGCAGACGGCCCATGAGTTCACCCTCGAGGTCCTCAGCCGCACCACGGCAGATCCGCACGCCATCTCCCAACTGGCGGACCTCTACCGGCAGGCCATGTTCTCCACCCACGCACTCACCGAGGCCGACAGGGAGCACGCGGTGGCCGCCTTGGAGGAGCTCTCCGGCCAGCTTCGGGGTGCCTCGTGACGGCACGGCTCTGGCGCCGCCTCGGGTTGCGCGTGGCGATGGGGGTGGTCGTGGCGCTGCTGCTGATCGTGCTGGGCCCGGCACTCGCGCTCTCCTTCCACCCCGCGCTCACC
>JAUNUF010000005.1:11326-11558 GCA_030538315.1 Propionibacteriaceae bacterium | reverse complement strand
CGCTGCGGCCGTGGTGATCACAGCCCTCATGGAGTTCGATGGCCCCCGCCCCACGCCGTCATGGCAGGAGCCGGGGTGGCACCAGCGCTCGGCCTACCTGCAGGCAGACATCCGCACCCGACGGCTGGCCCACGCCTTGAACAACGCCAAGCCTGGCGCAGATTTCGAGGCCCGGCGGGTAGCCACGCAGCTGGCCCACCTCACCGCCCGCAGGCTGGTCGCCCGCGGGCTG
>JAUNUF010000005.1:0-11316 GCA_030538315.1 Propionibacteriaceae bacterium | reverse complement strand
GCTGGTCCCCGACGACGACCCGCTGGCCCATGCCGCGCCCCACCTCAGCCCTGCGCTCCTCTCGTATCTGCGCAGCGCCACGGCTGAGCAGCCCCAGGTGCCAACCCGCAAGACCCTCCACTCCCACCTCAAGGAGATCGATTCCCTATGACCTCACTCACCCCTGCCCAAGCCACCGCCCTCATCGGCCAGGTGCTCGACGAGGTCGACAAGGCATTGGTGGGCAAGCGCGCCGAGATGACGCTGGTGTTGGCCGGCGTCATCGCCGGTGGCCACGTGCTGCTGGAGGACATGCCGGGCCTGGGCAAGACGCTCGCCGCCAGATCGCTGGCGCAGGCGTTGGGTTTGGAGTTCACGCGCGCCCAGTTCACGCCGGACCTGCTGCCGGCCGATCTCACCGGCTCGTACATCTTCGATCAGACGACGAGCGAGTTCTCCTTCCGGGAAGGCCCCCTGTTCACCGGGCTGTTGCTGGCCGATGAGATCAACCGGACGCCCCCGAAGACCCAATCCGCGCTGCTCGAGGCGATGCAGGAGCGGCAGGTCACCGTCGAGGGCCACACCTTCCTGCTCCCGCGCCCCTTCCACGTGCTGGCCACCGCCAACCCCATCGAGCACGAGGGCACGTACCCGCTGCCGGAGGCGCAACTTGACCGCTTCCTGTTGCGTCTCGGCTTCGGGTACCCCGCCGTCGATGAGGAGTGGGACGTGCTGCAGCGCCGCATCTCGCGACGCACGGATGACATCACCGTGGACAGGGTGCTGGATGCCCAGGGCCTGCTCGCCGTGCAGGAGTGCGCGGAGGGTATCCACGTCTCTGAGGCGGTGGGCCGCTACGCGATCGACCTGGTGCGGGCCACGCGTGACCATCAGGACACCATGGTGGGTGCCTCGCCGCGAGGGTCGCTGGCGCTGCTGCTCTGCTCCCGCGCGCTGGCGCTCATTGAGGGCCGCGACTACGTGATCCCCGAGGACATCAAGCGTCTGGCTGTGCCCGCGCTGGGGCACCGCATCGTGATCCGTCCGGAACTGTGGCTCAACAACGTGGCGCCGGAATACGTGGTGCGCCGCGTGATGGAGCAGGTGCCCGTGCCGGACGCCGAGGACGCCGTTCCCCGATGAGGATCGGCTACACCCCGGCTCTCCAGCGCTCGATCGTCGCGACGGTGGCTCTGGGCCTCCTCGCGGTGGCGCTGGCGCGCCCGGATGTGGTGGTGCTGATGGTCCCGTTCCTGCTGCACCTGACGTGGGGCTGGCTCAACCGCCCGACGGCGGACGTGCGGATCGAGGCCACGCCCCGCGCCGTCGTCATCCCTGAAGGTGACTCTGTGCCCTTCGCCGTGACCGCCACGCATCCGTGGCGCGGCGCCCTGGTGACGGCGCAGTGGCCCATGCGCGAAGGCGTGGCATTCGATCCGGACACCGCCACCGTCATGGACGATGACTCGGGCACCGAGATGGTCATTGAGCCGGAACGGTGGGGGAGGTATCCCATCGAGCCGGCCACCGTGTCCGTGCGGGATCTCTCCGGCTCCTGGGGGTGGGTGGGCGAGACCTCGAAGGTCGCGGTGACGGTGCGGCCCGCGTCGGCCACTCTTGAGGGTGGCAGCGGGGTGGCGCATCCCATCGGGATTGTGGGGGCGCACAGGTCGCGGCATCGGGGCGACGGCTCGGATCTGGCCGACGTGCGCGAGTTCCGCCCCGGAGACAGGTTGCGCCGCATCAACTGGCGCGTCACCTCCCGCCTGGGCCTGCTCCACGTGAACTCCACTCTGACGGAGCGCGACACGGACGTGTTGATCGTGGCGGACACGCTGCTCGACGTCGCCCCGGCCGATCCAGACGGCTCCACCAGCCTTGATGCCACCGTGCGGGCCATTGCCGCGATCTCGCGCCACTACGTGGGATTCGGGGACCGGGTGGCCGCCCATGACCTCGGCCGCCGCGTCGGTCACGTGCCGCCGGGATCCGGTCCGCGCCAGGCGCGCGTCGTCCTCAATGTGCTGTCGCGGGCCAATCGGGACGTGGGTGACTGGCAGTTGCTGCGTCGGGTGCCGCGGCTGGCCAGCGGAACGTTGGTGTTCTTCTGTTCGCCGTTGCTGGAGCGCGAGGCCGCCGACGAACTGGTGCGGCTGCGCCGGCTCGGCGCAGAGGTCGTGGGCGTGGACACTCTGCCTGTCGGGGTGGGTGAGTTCGATGATGTTCGAACCTTTGACCGCGACTCCTACGTGGGTGAGGCGTGGATGATCCGGCGGATGGAGCGCGACGACGTGCTGGTGCGGCTGCGCTCGCTGGGGATTCCCGTCACGCCGTGGCGTGGTTCAGGGAGCCTGGCCAGCGTCCTGCTGGAGATGGAGGCAGAGCGCTCGGTGCCCAGGCGGGTGATGGGCCGGTGATCGACGTGGTGGAGTGGGTGACCGGGCGGATCTACGCCCTGCGGATCACCAGTTGGCAACAATGGCTGCTGCGCGGCATGGTTGTCGCGGCGGGGGTGGCGGCCGGCTGGCTCGCCTCGGCCTGGGTGGCCCCGATGATCCTGACCCTTTGGTGGGTGCTGACGGTGGCGGCGGTGCTGGCCGCTGCCGTCCGGCCGGATTCGCTTGCCCCGTTGCTGGCGGTGACCCCTGTGGCCCTGGCCTGGTTGGGCGGCGGGGCCGATGCCCAGTGGTGGCGCCACATCGCCGTCGTGGCGTGCGTGGCCCTGTTCCACCTGGCGGCTGCCTTTGCGGCAGCTGCGCCAACCTTCTCCGGGATCCGGGGCCGTGTTGCCCGCCGGATGCTGCTTGCTGGAGTGGCCTTCTTGCTCTTGAGCGTCCTGGTGGCGCTGCCGTTGGCCACTTGACACTGCCCCCGGTGGCTGGTCCCATGGACGCATGTCCCGACCCCAGAAGCGCCGAGTCAGAGCTGCAGATGTCGCTGCCGCAGCCGGCGTTTCGCCCACGGCGGTCTCCTTCGTCCTCAATGGCCGAGACAGCGGCAACATCGCGCCCGACACGAAGAAGCGCATCCTGGAGACGGCCGAGCGGCTGGGCTACGAGCCGCATCACCTCGCCAAGAGCCTGCGCTCACAGACGACTCACTCGCTGGGGTTGGTCACCGACGCGATCGCGACCTCCGTCTTCGGCGGCCGGCTCCTTGCCGCGGCGACGGAACGTGCCCATTCGAATGGGTACGCCCTGCTGCTGATGGATCTGCTGGACCGCGATTCGGAGACCGCGGCCGCCATCCACGAGATGGAGCGCCGCCAGGTGGACGCGTTGATCTACGTGACCATGGGTTTCCGCGTGATGAGCGCGGTGCCGTCCTCGCGGCTGCCGCTCGTCATGGCCAACTGCACGGCCCAGAGCGACGGCGAGCTCAGCGTCTACCCCGATGACGCCTATGGCGCCCGTCAGGCTCTGACCCATCTGGCCGAGCTCGGGCATCGCCGGGTTGCCATGCTCACTGGACTCTGGAATCCGTTGGCGCCCGGCGGCCCGCAGGGCAACGTCTCGGGACCCATCCGCCGCGAGGCCTTCCTGGAAGCCGCGCGTGACCATGGGGTGGCGGCGTCCGTGGTCGAGGGCGGTTGGGGCATCGACGACGGCTACGCCTCAGCGATGGCGGCCCTCGATGTGCCAGCTGAAGAGCGCCCCACCGCGCTGTTCACCATCACCGACCGCGCGGCTCTGGGGGCAGTGATTGCCGCCGCCAAGTTGGGCCTCAGCGTGCCGCGTGACCTGTCGATCATCGGATTCGACGACGAAGACCAAATGGCAGACCGGTGCGTCCCGCCCCTGACCACCATCGCGCTGCCGCATGCCGCGATGGGTGAGGCTGCCGTCGCCATGGCGCTGGACCTGATCGAAGGCCGGGAGATTGCCGAGCCTCGCCGGGCCCTGCCCTGTGACCTGCTGGTGCGGGAGTCCACCGCGCCACCCCCCATCGCGGTAGCTCGGTAAAACAATTTAGGGAATCGGACCCTTGGGCCTACCGTTTCCTGCCCAAATTGTAACGATTTCATCACAGACAAGCGTGACAGGGTTGACATCGACCCGTTTGAGGCGCACCATCGTCCCAAACCTAATTCGAATTAGGTCACCGGAAATCACGCACCGCCAAGGAAGGCGGTGGTGCAACTGGAAGGAAACAGCAATGAAGCGCACAGGACGAACCCTCGCGGCAATCGCCCTCATCTCGGCCGTCACGCTCACCGCTTGTGGGCGCGCTGGCGAAGGCACTGGTGGCGACGCTGAGGCCGGCGGCACCACCAAGGTCACCCTCTGGACCCACTCGGCCGGCAACGAAGCCGAACTGGAGGTCTACAACCAGATCATGGGCGACTTCAACTCGTCGCAGGACAAGTACGAGATCGTCTCCGAGTCGTTCCCGCAGGGCGCCTACAACGACGCGATCGTCGCGGCAGCCGCCTCCGGCGACCTGCCGTGCCTGCTCGACATGGACGGCCCCATCGTCCCCAACTGGGCCTGGGCCGGCTACATCCAGCCCCTTGAGTTGCCCGCCGCCGTCACCGATGAGCTGCTGCCCACCGCCATCGGCAAGTGGGACGACAAGATCTACTCCGCCGGGTACTGGGACGCTGCGCTGGCGATGTTCGCCCGCAAGTCCGTCCTCGAGGCCAATGACATCCGCATCCCCACCCCGGACAACGCCTGGACCAAGGACGAGTTCGACGCTGCCCTCCGCACGCTGAAGGCCGCTGGCTACGACACGCCGCTTGACATCGGCGCCGAGGACGCGGGCGAATGGTGGCCATACGCCTACTCGCCCTTCCTCCAGAGCTTCGGTGGGGACCTCATCAACCGAGACACCATGCTGACCGCTGACGGCGCGCTGAACGGCCCTGAGGCTGTGGCGTGGGGCGAGTGGTTCCAGGGCCTGTTCAAGGACGGGCTTGCCAGCAACACCGGCACGATCGGCAACGAGGAGTTCAACCGCGACGAGGTGGGCCTCAGCTACACCGGTGTGTGGAACGCCCTCGGTTCGCTCGACGTCGTCGGCGATGACCTGCTCATCCTTCCTCCGCCGAACCTGGGCAACGGCCCGAAGATCGGTGGCGGTTCGTGGCAGTGGGGCATCTCGTCGTCCTGCACCGGTGCCGCACTTGAGGGCGCCAGGGAGTACCTGGAGTTCAGCTTCAAGCCGGAGTACATCGCCGCCTTCGCGGACAAGCAGATCGTGATCCCAGCCACGGAAGCCGGCACGGGACTCTCCGAGTACTTCAAGGCGGACGGCGTGCTGCGCCCCTTCACTGAACTCACCCAGTTCGCGGTGCTGCGCCCAGAGACCCCTGCCTACGCGGTGATCTCCACCACCTTCCAGACCGCTGCCATGGACATCATGAACGGTGCCGACGTGCAGAAGACCCTGGACCAGGCCGTCAAGGACATTGACGCCGACATCAACAACAACGACGGCTACGGCTTCAACTGATGAGCGGTGGGGGTTGGGGCGCCCGCCCCCAACCCCCCCCCCCACGGAGGTAAGACATGTCCCACACCCCCACCCCCCAGCCGGCGTCCGCGCCCGGCCCTGGGCAGAAGGGCCCCGCCCAGCGCCGCGGCAAGCGCCACGGCCGCGCTGCGGCCTACGCCATGGTGGCTCCGGCCGCCATCCTGCTGCTCCTGTTCCTCGTGATCCCAGTGGGTCTCGCCTTCGGGTTGTCCTTCACCAACGCCCGGCTGATCTCACCCAACCCGCCGCGCTTCGTCGGCCTCGCCAACTTCATCCGCGCCTTCACCGCGGACCCCACATTCCTGCGGTCGCTGCTGAACACCTTCCTGTTCGCCGTCGTCGTGGTGCCGGTGCAGGCCGGGCTCGGCCTGCTGCTGGCGGTGCTTGTCAACCAGAAGCTCCGCGGCACCACCTTCTTCCGCATCGTCTACTTCATCCCTGTGGTGACCTCGATCGTCGTGGTGTCCATCCTCTGGCGCTTCATGTACCAGCCCGACGGCATCATCAACTCGTTCATCGACACCATCACCTTCGGGTCGTGGGAGGGGATCGCGTGGCTGAACAACCCGTCGACCGCGCTGCCGGCCATCATCGTGCTGTCGATCTGGCAGGCGGTGGGCTTCCACATGATCATCTGGCTCTCTGGCCTCCAGACAATCCCTGAGGAGCTTTACGAGGCCGCGCGCATGGACGGCGCCTCATCCTGGGAGCAGTTCAAGAACGTCACCTGGCCTGGCCTTCGCCCCACGATGATCTTCATCCTCGTGACGATCACCATCGCTGCGCTGGGCCTGTTCGTCCAGATCGACGTCATGACCCAGGGTGGCCCGGTGGATTCGACCACCACGATCGTCTATCACGCCGTGCGACGCGGCTACCGCGAGCAGCAGACCGGCTACGGCGCTGCCATCTCCCTCATCTTCTTCGTGCTCGTGCTGATCATCGCCCTGGTCCAGCGCTGGCTGACCCGGGACAAGGACTGACATGGCCAAGAGATCTCCCAAGAACCCTCCCAAGGACCCGAGCCTGGCGGCGGAGAAGCGGCGCCGCGCCATCCTGCTCTACATCCCGATGCTGGTGTTGGCGGCCATCTTCATGTTCCCGCTGATCTTCATGTTCGTCTCCAGCCTCAAGCCGGACGCCCAGATCCTGGCCGATGTGGATTCGGTGCGCGCCTTCCTCCCCGTCGGCGACATCTCCCTCAACAACTACGCCGGCGTCTTCGCACGCGTGCCGTTCGCCAGATTCCTGCTGAACTCGGTCATCGTGACCGTGCTGATCGTCGGGCTGGGCCTCGTCGTGAACTCCATGGCGGGCTTCGCGCTGTCGCGCATGGAGTGGAGCGGCCGCAAACTGATGCTCACCGTCATCATCGCCACCCTCATCGTCCCCTTCGAGACCATCGCCGTGCCGATGGTCTACTGGGTCAGCAAGCTCCCCACCCTGGTGTGGGAGGGCGGCATGCTGAAGTACGACTTCGGCTGGCTCAACACCTACGAGGTGATGATCGTGCCGTTCATCGCCAACGCCTTCTCCATCTTCCTGTTCACGCAGTACTTCTCCACCATCCCCGTCTCCATCGACGAGGCGGCGCGCATCGACGGCGCGGGCTGGTTCCAGATCTACTCGCGCATCATCGCGCCGCTGTCTGGCCCGGCCTTCGCCACCGTGGCCATCCTCACCTTCCTGCCCGCCTGGAACGCCTACCTGTGGCCGTTGATGGTGGTGCAGGCTGAGCAGATGCGCCCGGTGATGGTGGGCATGCAGTACTTCTTCCAGTTGAACACCGCCTGGGGTGAGGTCATGGCCTACACGTCCCTGATCACCCTGCCGGTCCTGCTGGTCTTCCTCGTCTTCCAGCGCGCGTTCGTCAGCTCCATCGCTGCCAGCGGAGTGAAGGGATAGCCATGCTGCGGTTACCAGATCACTGGGTGTGGGACAGCTGGCCCGTCCGGACCGACGACGGCGAGACCCACCTCTTCTTCCTCCGGGCATCGCGTGCCCTGCTCGACCCCGAGCGGCGCCACCGGCGCGCCTCCGTTGGCCACGCCCGCTCCCGGGACCTGACCGAGTGGGAACTCCTCCCTGATGCGTTGGTGGCCGCAGACGAACCGTCCTTCGACGACGGCTCCATCTGGACGGGCTCCGTCGTCCGCGGCGACGACGGGCTCTGGCGGCTGTTCTACACCGGCGCCTCGCGGAGAGAGGACTGGCTGATCCAGCGCGTTGGCGTGGCCACGTCCGAGGACCTGATCTCGTGGCACCGGCAGGAAGGCCCGGTGCTTGAGGCTGACGCGCGGTGGTACGAGCGGCTCGATCTGGACGTGTGGCACGACGAGGCCTGGCGCGACCCGTGGGTGTTCAAGGGCGACGACGGGCTGTGGCACATGCTGCTCACCGCCCGCGTCCCCGACGGCGATCCCTTGGGGCGTGGCGTCATCGGTCACGCAACGAGCACCGACCTGGTGGCATGGGAGGCGCAACCACCCCTGTCGGCCCCTGCAGGCTGGGGCCAGCTCGAGGTGCCCCAAACCGTCGTCGTCGATGGGCAGCCGTTCCTCATCTTCTGCTGTGGGCCGGATCACCAGGACTCGCGCCGCAACGTGCAGGCCACCGGGGGCATGTGGTTCGCGCCGGGCGAATCGTTGCTGGGGCCCTGGGATTTCGACGCCGCCGGCACCTTCGACCACCCCAGCCTGTACGCCGCCCGGCTCGTCGAGCGGCAGCCGGGAGAGTGGTTCCTCGTCGGCTTCTCCGGAGACGTCGATGGCGTCTTCGAGGGGCTGATCACCGACCCCCTACCCATCGAGCGAGTGGGGCGCAGCCTGCGCCTGGCCCGCTCCTGAGCCCTACCAGACCGAGGTTTGACCCGTGACCGAGACCACCCATTTCCGCCCGGCGCTGCACTTCACCCCACAGCGCAACTGGATGAACGACCCCAACGGGCTCATCCTCCACAAGGGCGTCTACCACCTGTTCTTCCAGCACAACCCGCATGGGCGCCGCTGGGGCAACATCGGGTGGGGCCACGCGATCTCGACGGATCTGGCCACGTGGGAGGAACTCCCCGTCGCCATCCCGCCCTCCGAGCACGAGATGGCCTTCTCCGGCTCGGCGGTGTGGGACCGGCACAACACCTCGGGCCTGGGTGAGGGGGAAGGCCCACTGGTGGCCATCTTCACCAGCGCCTACACCGACGCCGACCCGCAGCGCCCCGGGCAGCAGGCCCAGTCCCTCGCCTACAGCCTGGACGACGGCGCCACCTGGACCCGCTATGCCGGCAACCCGGTGCTGGAGCGGGGCTCGGAGTGCTTCCGCGACCCCAAGGTATTCTGGCACGAGCCCACCCAGCGCTGGGTGATGGTCGCCGTCGAGGCAGATCATCGTCAGCTCCTCATCCACAGCTCCGCAGACCTTCTGGAATGGAGATTCGAGAGCGCCTTCGGGCCGGTGGGGGAGGAGGGCATCCAGTGGGAGTGCCCAGACCTTCTTGAGGTGCCCCTGGAGAGCGGTGGCTCGCGCTGGGTGTTGCTGCTCAGTACCAATCCGGGAGGCTTCTCGGGCGGTTCGGGAATGCGCTACTTCGTGGGTGACTTCGACGGCAGCGTCTTCACGCCAGCCGGAGACGCCCCGCGCTGGCTGGACCACGGCCCCGATTTCTACGCCGCCGTGTCGTTCCACGGCACCAGCGAGCCCACCGTCGTGGGGTGGATGAGCAACTGGGTCTACGCCAACGAGACCCCCACTGAGCCGTGGCAGTCTGCCATGACCGTGGCCCGGCGACTCTCCCTGGTGGAACGCGACGGTGGGCTGGTCCTGCGCCACGAGCTGCTGCTTCCTGCGGAACTGCCGGAGGGCGTCACTGTATTCGACGGTGTCCTCGCGCCGTCGGAGTCCTTGGAAGTCCGAACGGGGCAGGGAGATCAGGTCAGTGCCTGCGTGATTCGCCGGCAGGACGACGGGAGCCTCGTCGTCGACCGGCGCGGAGCCGATCCCCACGGCACTCATGCCCAACTCCCCGCGACCCCGCCCATTCCTCTGCCGGAGGGCCCCGTCGACATCCGGGTGATCGAGGATCACGGCCTGCTGGAAATCTTCCTCGACGGCGGCATTGTCGCGGTGACGGTGCAGACCTTCCCCCACGAGGGATCCGTGGAGATCGTCGAGGCTGGTTCTGTGGTCGCAGTGGGGTGAAACCTCCCGCGTTGGGGTCCCTCCGCTCATGCCCGAGCGCGGAGACCCCAACTGGGGAGTCTGCATCGCACTCGGTGAGGCCCGCCCCCTTAGAAGTCGACCCCTGCGGGCCCTGGCAGGAAAGCGACCAAGCCGCAGTCGAGGCAGTGGTGGGCCTCGCCGTTGAGGAGGCGCTGCGCACCCACCTTCTTCTTTGCGTCCAGGTAGCGCTCCCGGTTGATGTGCACGGCCTGCGCCGGGTCGATGACCTCCACCTGGCGGCTCTGGCAGCCGGTGCACTCCAACGGGATGTCCAGCCACTGAACCTCGTAGTCCTCACCGATCAACGCGAAGTTCTCGCACTCGGTGCACTCCCACGCCATGATGATGCTGTCCGCTTCGATCCGGTCGCGGTCCAGCACCTCATTGAACGATTGCGGATCCCGCGAGCGCAGGTTCGACGGTTCCACCCAGGTGATCTCGCTCTCGCAGTAGTCGCACACCCGCTCATTCATGAGCCGCAGGATCTCCTGCATCTGCTCGTCGTTCTCCAGCGCATCCTCGATGGCCAGATCCAGAGCGGCGAGCTCCTCATCCGAGATGATCTCCTCCGACGACATGCCCGCCGTCGGATCCAGATTCTTCTCACTCACGGCTCAGCCCTGCCCTCGGGTGCGGGCCTGCTCCTCAAGCACCTTGCGGTGCGTCTCGCGCTCGTCGACCAGCCATCCGGGCGGGTTCTCCAGAAGCTCACCGATCTCATCATGCGTGAGGGCCTCGGTGACGCCAGCCCGGGCGAGGCCAGACTTGGAGATCCCCAACTTCTGGGCCACCACGTCGCGCGGGAACGGGCCGTTGCGGCGAAGCTCCACCAGCCATTCGGGCGGATCGTTTCGCAGGTCGTCGAGTTCCTCACGCGTGATCGGCGTGTTCTGGAACTCCTCGGGAGCAGCGGGCAGATAGATGCCCAGCTTGGCCGCGGCGGTGATCGGCTTCATGGTCTGGCTCATGGCGTCAAGCGTACCGGCGAGCAGCCCCCGTCGTCGGTGGCTGCAAGGGTGCCGTGCAGTAGCCTCACACCATGACATCGGACGACGGCGGCCTGCGCATCGGCTTCGTGCCCGGGGTGACGCTCACCAAGTGGCGGCGCATCTGGGGCGAGCGGTTCCGGGAACCCCTTGAGGTGCTCGAAGTGTCGGAGGAAGAGCAGCGGCGTGCCGTCGTCAACGCCGAGGTGGACATGTGCTTCGTGCGCCTGCCCATCGAGCGCGAGGGGCTCCACGTCATTCCGCTGTACGACGAGCAGCCGGTGCTGTGGCTGAGCAAGGATCACATCCTCGCTGCGCTCGACGAGGTCACTGCGGCAGATCTGGAGGAGGACGGCACGCGGGTGATCTTCGATGCTTCGCCTGAGAGCATCGACCTGGCCACCTACTCCGCCGCTGTGCTGCGGGTGCCCATGTCGATCGCCCGCAGCGGAAGCCGCAAAGACATGGTGTACCGGCCCGTCGTCGACGCCGAACCCACGACGGTGGGCCTGGCCTGGCTGATCGACAACGAGCACCCGCTGATCGAGGACTTCATCGGCGTGGTGCGCGGGCGCACCGTCAACAGCACTCGTACCGCGCAGGCCAAGGGCGAGGCGCCGAAGGTGCAGGAGCAGAAGCGCACTAAGCGCCCCGGCCCGCC
>JAUNUF010000198.1:319-1615 GCA_030538315.1 Propionibacteriaceae bacterium | reverse complement strand
CCTTGAGGCTTGGGTGCGCTGGGTCGTGGCGAGCATCGGTGCGCTGGTGATCGCCGCGGAACTGGTCCTGATGGTGCTGGCGCCCGTGGGGGCGCTGTCCGGGAGCACGGCGGCCGACAGCGTCGTCACTCTGCTCTGCGGGCTCGCCCTGGTCTGCATCCTGGCGGGTCCGGCGCCGGTCGCCGTCGCCTCCGTGGTCGTCGCGGGCATCGCCGTGCCGCTGCCCACGTACGTCCTGCTCCTGCTCGCCCTGCCCGGCCTGGCTTTCCTCTGTGCGCGCTACCTTCGGTGGCGACTGCTCGTGGTCGTCTCCCTCGGCCACGCGGCAGCCGTCATCGTCGCCGCGTTGATGCGGGTCGACGCGTGGGCCGTGCTCGTCGTGGGGCTGGCGGGTCTGCTGCTCGGGCTGGTCACAGGAGGTGCCACGCGCGTGCTGAGTGTGCGGCTGCTCCGTGCCGCGCAAGAGCGTGAGCGGGTCGTCATCGCATCACGGCGGGCCGTGGCGCGCGATCTGCACGATGTCATCGCGCAGAACCTGGCCGTCATCGCCCTGCACGCGGAGGCGATGCCACTGCAGCCTGAAGACCAGCGGCAGGCCACGCTGGCCCTGTTGGCGCGCCGCGCCCGGGAGACGCATCGGGATCTGCGGGGCCTGCTGGACGTCCTGTACGAACAGACCGGCTTCCGAACCGAGGATCTGATCCAGGGGCCCGCGGCCACCTCCGGGGTGCTGACCGTCGAGCGGAGCGTCGAGTCCGTCGCGCACGAGCTGCGGGAGGACGGCTTCACCGTGACGCTGCGCTGCCGGTGGGGCGACCTCACGGACGTCCCCACGTCCGTGCACGCGGCGATGCATCGGATCGCGCAGGAGGCGTCGGCCAACGTGCGGCACCACGCCCAGCCTGGGACCGACGTCGAGATCACCGCCGACCAGGACGGCGAGTCCCTGCGGCTGGGCATGGTCAACGTCCTGGCCGAGGGCCTGGGCGGGCCGGCTGCCGCGGGCCGGGCCGGGCCGACGACGCCGGGCTACGGGCTGACCAACATGCGTGAGCGGGCGAGCCTGCTCGGCGGCCGTGCCGAGTTCTCCGGGGACGGCGGTCGCTGGTCCGTTTGCGTCACGCTCCCGACCGGCCTTCGCTGAGGGATCACGCTGACGAGGCCCCGGCGCGGCGCGGTGCCGGCGGTGCACGACAGCCGGCCGAGAGGAGGTGCACGTCATGCTCGCATGGGGTGGATCAACCGGTGCGGCCCCGTGGGGCATACTGGGGGCTCACTCGATGCAGTGTGGCATCG
>JAUNUF010000198.1:0-309 GCA_030538315.1 Propionibacteriaceae bacterium | reverse complement strand
GTATGGGCGGTGCCGCGGTGCATCACTCGCATCCTCATGAATCCGAAAGGAGGCTGCCGCGTGACGCTCTTCCTCGGCATCCTCGGCATCATCCTGTCCCTGGTCACGCTCATCACGCTCGCGTACCGGGGCATGCCGGTCATCCTGGCCGCCCCCATCGCCTCCGTGGTCGCCCTCGTGTTCAGCGGGGCGCCCCTGCTGCCGGCCTACACCGAGATCTTCATGCCGGCCATGGCCAACTACGTGGGCTCCTTCTTCCCGCTGTTCCTCACCGGCGCCATCTTCGGCCTGCTGATGACGGTGACCGGC
>JAUNUF010000079.1 GCA_030538315.1 Propionibacteriaceae bacterium | reverse complement strand
GCCCACGCGCTGCACGAAGGGGATGGGGGCATCCGCGGCGATGGACAACTCCGAACTCCGACGACCGACCCATCCGCTGTGCACGTGGATCTGCATCAACCGGGCTTCGCCCGTGGGATCCGACCAGACGGGCTGGCTTCCAGCAGGCAGGAGCCGACGCAGCATCTGGGTGACGGTCCACTTCACGGTGGCGACGGTGGGGATGCCGAGCCGCTCGAAGACCTCAGCGCGGCCCTGATCGTAGATGCGGGCCACCACGTTGTCGATGTGATAGATCTCCCGCACCACGCGGGCCGAAAGGATGTTGGAGTTGTCGCCGGAGCTCACCGCGGCGAAGGCCTCTGCTCTGCGGATGCCAGCTGCCTCGAGCACCTCGCGGTCGAAGCCCACCCCTTCGACGGTCAGGCCCTTGAAGCCGTTGCCCAGCCGACGGAAGGCCTCTGGATCCTGATCGATGACGGCCACGCTGTGCCCGCGCTTCTCCAGCCCCGTGGCGAGCATGGCGCCCACGCGGCCGCAGCCCATGATGACGATGTGCACGGTGGCTCCTTCGAGGAATCGATGTGCCGATGGAGATGAAGATAGCAGCCACGCGATCATGACATTTGGCTGCAACAGGTCTACCTTGAGCGGTGTGAACGTGATCTCCGCGTTGAAGCGCATGGTGGTGGGCAGGAGGCTGTCCAACACCCAGATGGGCGAGACCCTCTTGCCCAAGCGCATCGCGCTGCCAGTCTTCGCCTCAGACGCCTTGAGCTCGGTGGCCTACGCACCAGACGAGATTCTCATCACCTTGTCGCTGGCTGGGATGGCCGGGTTCATGTTCTCCTGGGAGATCGGGATCGCGGTGGCCATCGTCGTCGCGGTGGTGGTCATGTCGTACCGACAGACGGTCTACGCATATCCCAGCGGCGGAGGTGCCTACGAGGTGGCCCGCGAGAATCTGGGGCGCCACGCCGGGCTCACCGTCGCGTCGGCGCTGATGGTGGACTACGTGCTCACGGTGGCCGTGTCCGTCTCCGCCGGCGTCATCAACGCCAAGGCCATGGCGCCGTTCCTGGACGGCTATGAGGCCTGGACGGCGGTGGGTGTCATCACCTTCCTCACCTTGGTGAACCTGCGCGGTGTGCGCGAATCCGGCGCCGCGTTCGCGCTGCCCACCTACGTGTTCATGATCTCGATGCTGTCGATGATCGCCATCGGGCTGTTTCGCATCTTCGTCCTCGGCCAGAATCTGAGCTCCGAAACAGCCGATCTGATCGTCGTGCGGCCAGACGGCGCCGAGGAGGTGGCCACGTGGGCCCTGATCGCGATCCTGGCGCGAGCCTTCTCCTCAGGTTGCGCCGCGCTGACCGGCGTCGAGGCCATCAGCAACGGCGTGCCCTCCTTCAAGCCCCCCAAGAGCCGTAACGCATCGGCGGTGCTGGGCATGTTGGGCATCCTGGCCATCACCATGCTGGTGGGCATCATGGCACTGGCGAACCTGACGAAGGTGCACCTCATCGACGAGCTGACCGGCACCCACTACGTGGACGCGCAGGGCAACACCATCCACAGCGCAGCCACGACGGTGCCTGGGCAATTGGCCCGGGTGGTGTTCATGGACTGGTTCCCGCCGGGCTTCTACATCATGGTCACCTCCACGATGCTCATCCTCTTCCTCGCCGCCAACACCGCCTTCAACGGCTTCCCATCGCTGGCGTCGTTCCTGGCCAAGGACGGCTACCTGCCGCGCCAACTGCACTCCCGAGGTGACAGGCTGGCCTACTCGAACGGCATCGTCATGCTGTCGCTGGGGGCGATCGGTTTGGTGCTCGCCTTCAACGCCTCCGTGACCGCGCTCATCCAGTTGTACGTGGTGGGCGTTTTCATCTCGTTCACGCTGAGTCAGACCGGCATGGTGCGGCACTGGACGGTGAAGTTGCGCACGGAGCAAGATCCAGTTGCCCGACGCAAGATGATGCGGAGTCGGCTGATCAACGTCGTGGGAGCACTGCTCACGCTCATCGTGCTGCTGGTGGTCTTGGTGTCCAAGTTCACGCACGGCGCCTATCTGGCGCTGGTTGCCATGGGCCTGATTCTCGCGGTGATGCTGGCCATCTCCAAGCACTATGCGGCCGTGGCCGAGGAACTGGCCTTGACCCCTGAGTCGGATCGGGCGTTGCCCAGCCGGGTGCGGGGAGTGATCCTGGTGCAGCGGGTGAATCTGCCAACAGCCAAGGCCATCGCCTTCGCGCGCGCGACTCGGCCCACGGCCCTCACCGCTGTCACGGTGGCCATTGACGACGAGGAGGTGGAGCAGATCCTCGACGAGTGGGAGGCGGAGGATTTCGGCATTCCGCTCAAGGTGATCGCCTCGCCCTATCGCGAGATCACGGGGCCGTTCATCCGCTACGTGAGCGACCTGCGCACCGAGAACCCACGCGACGTCGTGAGCGTCTACATCCCTGAGTACGTGGTGGGTCACTGGTGGGAGCAGTTGCTGCACAACCAGACGGCGCTGCTGATCCGCACCCGGCTGCACTTCATGCAGGGCGTCATGGTCACCTCGGTGCCGTATCAACTGCGCAGCTCCGGCCGACGCAAGGACCAAGCACGAAGGGTTTCAGAATCGAGGGTGCGCCGATGACGGCCGAGGTGTTGTTGGAGAGGGTGGCCCACGGCGGTTTCGTCGTGGGCAGGCTCGACGGGAAGGTGGTCTTCACCACCGGGGGCCTGCCGGGGGAGCGGGTCCTCGTGGAGATCACCGAACGGGGCAAGAGCTTCGACCGCGCCCGCGTGGTGAAGGTCCTCGAGGCTGCCCCGGGGCGCGTGGCCGAGCCATGCCCGATCGCGGGGCGATGCGGCGGCTGTGATTGGCAGCACGCGGATGCCGCCACGCAGCGGGAACTGAAGCGCGCTGTTGTCGCCGAGCAGCTCCAGCGGTTGGCTGGGATCGACTGGCAGGGTGAGGTGGAGGCCTTGCCGGGCGGGTTGACCGGGTGGCGCACCCGGGTGCGCTACGCCGTCGACGACGACGGGACCGTGGGTTTGCGGGCCCGCCGCTCACACGACGTGGTGCCCCTGCCGCCGGAGGGCTGCCTCATTGCGGCTCCTGGGCCGTCGCTGCCCGAGTTGGAAGCGTTTGCGGAGCCTGGCACCGATCTTGAGGTCGCCGTCGCAGACCGCAGCGTCACACTCACCAGCGGCAGGCGGGTACAGGGGCCTGATCCTGTGGTGCAGAGGGTGCTGGGCCGCAGCTACACGGTTGCTGCGACGGGATTCTGGCAGGTTCACCCAGCCGCGGCCGAGACGTTGGCCAGCGCTGTGCTCGACGGGTTGCGGCCCGGGCCGGGGGAGCGAGCGATGGATCTCTACTGTGGCGTTGGTCTCTTTGCCGGTGCCTTGGCGGATGCTGGGTGCATGGTGCTGGGTGTCGAGGCCGGGCGCGGCGCCGTCGAGTTGGCGCGCCTGAATGTGCCCGAGGCCGAGTTCTTGGCGCTGCCGGTTGAGAAGGCGGACCGGAGGTTGCCGGACTGGGCGGATCTCATCGTGCTGGATCCGCCGCGCAAGGGTGCTGGGGCGCGTGTGGTGGCGGACATCGCGGCGCGTGAACCGCGAGCCATCGCCTATGTCGCCTGCGATCCTGCGGCGTTGGCGAGAGACCTGGCGCCCTTCGCTGAGAAAGGCTACAAGCCGGTCTCCATCAGAGCCTTCGACCTGTTTCCGATGACGCATCACGTCGAATGTGTCGCGATCCTGCACCCCGCCGTCTAGCAGACGTCTGACCCCCTAGACTGGGCGGCGTGACGGCACCGCTGCCGAGGCGTGCCGACTTGTATCTATCTTGACATCAAGATAAACTGGCTTCAGCCAAGTTAAGGAGAAGGATGAGCGTCAACAGTTTCGGGGCCAAGGCGAGCCTCGACGTCAACGGCACCTCGTACGAGATTTTCCGGCTCGACTCTGTGCCGGGCTCTGAGAAGTTGCCCTTCAGCCTCAAGGTGCTCCTCGAGAACCTGTTGCGCACCGAAGATGGTGCCAACATCACCAAGGAGGACATCGAGTTCCTGGGCAACTGGGATCCGAACGCTGAGCCTGACCACGAGATCCAGTTCACGCCCGCCCGCGTGATCATGCAGGACTTCACCGGCGTGCCCTGCGTGGTGGATCTGGCCACCATGCGCGAGGCCGTCGTCGCTCTGGGTGGGGACCCGGCCAAGGTGAACCCGCTGTCGCCGGCTGAGATGGTCATCGACCACTCCGTCATCGCCGAGGTCTTCGGCACCCCCTCCGCGTTCCAGCAGAACACCGACATCGAATACCAGCGCAACCGTGAGCGCTACCAGTTCCTCCGCTGGGGCCAGACGGCCTTCGACAACTTCAGCGTCGTCCCGCCCGGCACCGGCATCGTCCACCAGGTCAACATCGAGCACCTCGCCCGCGTCGTGTTCCCCGGCACCGTAGACGGCGTGCTGCAGGCCTACCCGGATACCTGTGTGGGCACGGATTCGCACACCACCATGGTCAACGGCCTCGGCGTCGTTGGCTGGGGCGTTGGCGGCATCGAGGCTGAGGCCGCCATGCTCGGCCAGCCCGTCTCCATGCTGATCCCGCGCGTGGTGGGCTTCAAGCTCAAGGGCAAGCTCAACGAGGGCACCACCGCCACGGATCTGGTGCTGACCATCACCGAGATGCTGCGCAAGCACGGCGTCGTCGGCAAGTTCGTGGAGTTCTACGGCGAGGGTGTTGCCGAGGTCCCGCTGGCCAACCGCGCCACCATCGGCAACATGAGCCCCGAGTACGGTTCCACCATCGCCGTGTTCCCGATCGACACCAAGACCACGGATTACCTGCGCCTGACCGGCCGCGACGAGCAGCAGATTGCGCTCGTGGAGGCCTACGCCAAGGAGCAGGGCATGTGGCTTGACCCGGCCCACGAGCCCGTCTTCTCCGAGTACATGGAGCTGGATCTCTCCACGGTTGTCCCCTCCATCGCCGGCCCGAAGCGTCCGCAGGACCGCATCTCGCTGAGCGACGCGAAGGCCAACTTCGAGATGAACGTGCCCACCTACTCCAGCGATCCGGGCAAGCTCGTCCCCATCACCTTGGCGGATGGCACCCAGTTCGATCTGGCCAACGGTGCGGTCACGGTCGCCTCGATCACCTCGTGCACCAACACCTCCAACCCGAGCGTGATGATCGGTGCGGCGTTGGTGGCCAAGAAGGCCGTTGAGCGTGGCCTGACCCGCAAGCCGTGGGTCAAGACCTCGCTGGCTCCTGGCTCGCAGGTCGTCACCGATTACTTCGAGAAGGCTGGCCTCACCCAGTACCTCGACGCCATCGGCTTCAACCTCGTGGGCTACGGCTGCGTCACCTGCATCGGCAACACCGGTCCGCTGATCCCCGAGATCTCGAAGGCCGTCAACGATGAGGACATGGCCGTCACCGCCGTCCTGTCCGGCAACCGCAACTTCGAGGGCCGCATCAGCCCCGATGTGAAGATGAACTACCTCGCCTCCCCGATGCTCGTCATCGCCTACGCACTCGCCGGCACGATGAACATCGACATCCTGAACGACGCCATCGCTCAGGATCAGGACGGCAATGACGTGTTCCTCAAGGACATCTGGCCCACCCAGGCCGAGATCGAAGAGGTTGTGGGCTCGTCCATCTCAGCAGAGATGTTCGCCACCCGCTACGCAGACGTCTTCACCGGCGACGAGCGTTGGCGCTCGCTTCCCACGCCGGAGGGTGACACCTTCGAGTGGGACGACGCCTCCACCTACGTGCGCAAGGGCCCGTACTTCGACGGCATGCCCGCTGAGCCCACCCCGGTTGAGGACGTCACCGGCGCCCGCGTGCTGCTCAAGCTGGCTGATTCGGTCACGACGGACCACATCTCGCCTGCTGGCTCCATCAAGGCGGATTCGCCTGCTGGCCAGTACCTCACCGCCAACGGTGTGGAGCGTCGCGACTTCAACTCGTATGGATCGCGTCGCGGCAACCACGAGGTAATGATCCGTGGCACGTTCGCCAACATCCGCCTCCGCAACCAGATTGCGCCGGGCACCGAGGGTGGCTTCACGCGTGACTTCACGCAGCCTGATGCCCCGGTGACCACCGTCTACGACGCCGCCGTCAACTACGCCGAGCAGGGCACCCCCCTCGTCGTGCTGACCGGTAAGGAGTACGGTTCCGGCTCGTCTCGTGACTGGGCGGCCAAGGGCACCGCGCTGCTGGGCGTCAAGGTTGTCATCGCTGAGAGCTACGAGCGCATCCACCGCTCGAACCTCATCGGCATGGGCGTGCTGCCGCTGCAGTTCCCCGAGGGTCAGAATGCCGATTCGCTGGGCCTCACCGGCGAGGAGACCTTCTCCTTCGAGGGCATCACGGCGCTCAATGACAACGTGACCCCGAAGACCGTCAAGGTCACCGCAGTTGCTCCGGATGGCAAGGAGACTGTCTTCGACGCGGTGGTGCGTATCGACACCCCCGGCGAGCGCAGCTACTTCCAGCACGGCGGCATTCTGCAGTACGTGCTGCGCAACCTGGCCAAGGCCTGATTGCTCTGAGCTGAACCGGGCCGGTTTCCTTCGGGGAACCGGCCCGGTTCCTTTTGTCGGCGCCTTCGGCCACAATGGTTCACATGTTCGATGAAGACGATGTGATTCGGGTTTATGTTCCCCCAGGCTGGCCCGGGGCAGTGCGGCCGCCCGGCGCCCAGGGGTGGGAGAAGTCGGCTGAGGCGTTCCTGTTGGATGCCTGCCCGTCGGAGTACCGGGGCTATCAGGTGCTCCGGCGGCATCCGGTGGCGTTGGCACGCATGGCGCGGGAGTTCGTGGCCTCGCAGTTGGTGGCCACCCGCACCGGCCTGGCCGGCGTGCGCACATCTCTGGCCGGGGTGGTGGATACCTCCACGGTGGATCAGACGGTGGCGGTGTTGCAGCAGGAGGAGGCCAGGCTCGTACGGGTGGCCAGGGGAGTGGAGCTGGTGGAGAAAGCCCTGCGGGATGTGCGCTTCAAGCCACGGTTATGACCCTGGTAATGGCAGCCGAAGGCCTGTTTACCCGGCCAAACGGCGCGGAGGGCCTACTATTGACCGCATGTCTCTGTTGGATTCTGTGCGCGGCCCCCGTGACCTACGGGCCCTGTCAAGGAAGCAGCTCGTGCAGTTGGCCGATGAGATCCGCCGCTTCCTGATCACGAAGGTCAGCCGCACCGGTGGGCATCTCGGCCCCAACCTCGGCGTGGTGGAGCTCACCATCGCCATCCACAAGGTCTTCGATTCACCCCGAGACCCCATCATCTTCGATACCGGGCACCAGAGCTACGTCCACAAGATCCTGACGGGGCGGGCAGGTCGCTTCGACACCCTGCGGCAGAAGGGTGGCCTCTCGGGCTACCCGGAGCCAGACGAATCAGAACATGACTGGGTGCGCAACTCGCACGCCTCCTCGGCGCTGTCCTGGGCTGAGGGCATGGCCAAGGGCTTCCGCCTCAAGGGCGAGGACCGCACCGTCGTGGTTGTGGTGGGGGATGGCTCCCTCACGGGTGGCATGGCATGGGAGGCCCTCAACAACATCGCGGATGCCGGGGATCTGCGGCTGGTGATCATCGTCAACGACAACGGGCGTTCCTATACGCCCACCGTCGGAGGTTTGGCCAACCATCTCGCCGGGCTCCGCACAGACCATCGCTACGAGAAGACCCTGAGCCTCATCAAGCGCACCGTGACACGCATCCCCGTCATCGGGCGGCCCGTCTATGACCTCATGCACGGCTTCAAGACCGGTGTGAAGGACGTGCTGGCCCCCCAGACGATGTTCTCCGATATCGGCATCAAGTACACCGGCCCCATTGACGGCCACGACATCACGGCACTGACCAACCACTTGGAGCAGGCCCGCCAATTCGAGGGCGGCCCGGTCATCGTGCATTGCGTGACCCGGAAGGGTCGCGGTTTCCAGGCGGCCGAGGAGCACGAGGAAGACCGCTTCCACGCCGTGGGAAAGATCAACGAATTCACCGGAGAGCCGCTGTCGGCATCCGTGCAGGCCACCTGGACAGATGCGTTTGCCGAGGCCATGGTGCAGCTCGGCCAGCGCCACCCGGATCTGGTGGCCATCACCGCTGCCATGCTGAACCCCGTGGGCCTGGGGCGCTTCGCCGCCGCCTTCCCAGATCGCATCTTCGACGTGGGCATCGCGGAACAGCATGCCATCGTCTCGGCGGCAGGTCTGGCACGGGCCGGAATGCATCCGGTGGTGGCCGTCTACGCCACGTTCCTCAACCGGGCCTTTGACCAGGTGCTGATGGACGCTGCGCTGCACAAGACGGGCATCACGCTGGTGCTTGACCGCGCTGGTGTCACGGGCACGGATGGCCCCAGCCACAACGGCATGTGGGACATGACGCTGCTGGGCATCGTCCCAGATCTGCAGCTCGCGGCTCCCCGTGATCAGGCCAGGCTGGTTGCGGCGCTCGAGCGCGCCGTCGAGGTGGACGACGCCGTGACCGTGGTTCGGTACTCCAAGGAGCGTCTGCCAGATGAGATGCCTGAGCTGGCCCACGTTGGTGAGGGCATCAGCCGCGTCGACATCCTGCGTCGCCCGCCGGGCGCCAAGGTGCTCATCGTCGGGATCGGGCAGTTCGTCGGCCCGGCTCTGGACTTGGCTGATCGGCTGGGCGCGCAGGGGGTGGCGGCCACGGTGGTCGATCCGCTCTGGGTGCTTCCGCTCAGCCAAGAACTTGTGGGATTGGCCCGTGAGCACGATGCGGTGATCACGCTGGAGGACAACCTGGTGGAAGGCGGCATCGGGCAACGGCTCGGCGCGATGCTCGCCCGGGCATCGGTTCCCGCCACCGTGCGCAACTTCGGCATCCCGCAGGAATTCCTCGCCCATGGCGCCCGCGAAGAGGTGCTGGAGCAGATCGGCCTGACTTCAGCCTCGATGGCAATGTCAGTGCTGGGGGATCTCCTCACCGAGGGCCTCGGCGATGGCCGGAGCGAGGAAATCCGCCTGCCAGGGGCGCGCGCCTAATTCGACGAGCAGGTCATGGCTGATGTCGGCGTGGTAGTACAGCGCGGCATGTAGCACGGCGGGCGGCGCCACGAGGCTCGCCTGGAGCCCTCCCAGGTCGCACGCCAGTTCGTCGAGCACAGGCCGCACCGCAGCCCAACGGGTGGCGGCCTCGGGATTGGATTTGTCCCAGGATCTCGGGTGAGGCACGCCCGTGGCGCGCACGTGCTTGGGCGGATACTGCTTGGGGCTCATCCGGCGCACCCGTTCGAGAGCAGCCAGCCAATTGCGGACGTACCGCTGGCCAGGTTGGCTGGCAAAGCCCCTCAGCCCGCTGACCTGATCGTCTGTGGGAACCGAATCCCGGGCCAGCTCGGCCACGGCCATGATGGCCGAATCGTGCAGGATCCAGCTGGCGGGCCGGTCTCGGCGCTGGGCCACGTCGTCGCGGGCCAGCCAGAGTTCGCGCGCCACGGCGTACTGGAGTGGGGTGCGCAGCGACGTGAGGCCGCTCAGCCGACGCCACGGATCTTCCTTGGGCTCCGGGCTCACGCCGTACCGGGCGAGCATCTCGTCGTTCTCCTGGGCGGACCACTCCTCCCGCCCGGCCAACACGAGATGGCGCGCGATCACTGTGGCCAACTCCAGCAGGTAGTCGACATCAAGAGCCGCGTACATGAGCCATGACTCTGGCAAGGGGCGCCGGGACCAATTGTCTGCGGAGTGGGCCTTGCGCAGCTTGATGCCAAGCTCAGCCTCCAACAGGGCGCCGAGGGACGCGCCTGGCTTGCCCAACAGCCGTGCCGCCAGCTCCGTGTCGAAGATGCGTGGCGGAACGATGTTGATTTCCTGCATGCAGGGAAGATCCTGCGTGGCGGCATGAATGATCCAGGTGGCGCTGCCACACGCCTCCACGAGGCTGCCGAGATCCGCGCGGTGCCTGCCGTGTTCGAAGGCGACTGGGTCGATGAGCCAGGTGCCGGCACCCTCGCGTCGGATCTGGAGCAGATAGGCCTTTGGCCAGTAGCGGTGCCCATGGGCCCGCTCGGTGTCGAAGGCGACGGGGCCACGCGCTGAGCGCAGGGAAGCCAGGCATTCCTCGAGGAGGGCGGAGGAATCGACGACGGGCCGGAGCGGCTCGCGGCTACGTTCGATGAACGTCATAGGTGGCGGCCCACCGGGAGGCTGGAAACGCCCGGAGGTAGCGGGGGCTGGCCGGCAACCTGGCCGAGGAGGTCCTGCCATGCGTGCAGGTGAGGGGTGATGGGGTAGGCGGCGTCCAGCCTTGGGGTCCAGGACGAGCGGAGCTCCACATCAGCCTTGTCGGCGTCTTGCGCCATCTCCCCGAAGCCACGGCCGTAGGACGCCGTCACCGTGCCAGCCAATGCAGATGCGGCACATCCATGGTTGTCGAGCGCCTCGGTGAACCACGACCAGGCGACATCTGGCAGCAGCGGATCCGTGACCATCTCAAGATCGACTTCCGCGCGCACATAGGTCACCAGGCGGAACGTGCCACCCCAGGCATCGTTGCCCGCAGGATCATGCAGGAGGATGAGGCGACCGCTGGCCAGGGGTTCGTCGTCGACCAGGAGTTCCGCGGAGATCGCGACGGAGTAGGGGGCGATGCGCTGGGGGGAACCGATCTCGTCTGCCGAGATTCCGGTGCGCCAGCGCATGTCGGCCAACTCTTGGAGGGCCCGGGCGAATGGCTCGGGGGTGAGGCTGGTGACTTTGGCGGGCACGCAGCCACAATAAGCGTGGTCACCACCCTTTCGTGGGTGGCGCGCCGTCGAGTGATTAGGTCCGGCGCAGATTGAGCGCGACGGAGTTGATGCAGTAGCGAAGGTCCGTGGGGGTGTCGTAGCCCTCGCCCTCGAAGACGTGGCCGAGATGCCCGTCGCAGTGGGCGCAGCGAACCTCGACGCGGGGCCGACCAGGGATTGAGCGGTCTTCAAGGTAGCGCACCCGATCCTCGGCCTGCGGGGCGAAGAAGCTGGGCCAGCCACAATTGGAGTGGAACTTCTCGTTGCTGCGGAACAGTTCGGTGCCGCACCCCCGGCACTCGTAGATTCCTTCGTCCTCGGTATCCGTGTACTCACCGGTGAAGGGCATCTCGGTGCCAGCCTGGCGTAGCACGTGGTACTCCATCTGGCTGAGTTGCTCGCGCCACTGGCTGTCCGGCTTGATCAGCTTCGGGGTGTACTCGTCTGTCATGGGCTCGATCCTATGCCCGGGTGGCAAACGGATCAGGCTTCTTCGCCCTCGAGGACCTCAGCCGAGAGTTGGGTGGGGGTACCGTCGAGCAACTCCATGGCGCCGAAGGCGTAACGGGCCAGGATCAGCTGACGCAGATGGGGGGTCTGGCCGATGGGTGAGGTCACCGCGATGGCGCCAGCGCGCAGCGCGGCCTGTGCGCTGGCGTAGTAGGCCGGCGTGGGGGTGAGGTACACGCTGCCGACGGCGATGTGGCGACGACCTTGGGAGCGCAGCGAGGCGACGGCGGCCGCGGTGGAGCGGCCGCTGCCCTCTTCGACGGCCAGTTGGACCGGAATGCGGTGGTGAGCGGACCACTGGCGCGCACGCCGGGCGAGAAGTGATGAGCCCCGAACGTCGCCGCCTGCGGGGGCAGCGAGGATCAAGCCGTCGATTTCCAGGGCCCCGCCCCTGTGGAGGGCTTCCCTGACGCGTTCATCGAGGATGTTGAGCAGCTCGCTGGCGGGGCCGATGGGGCGGCTGATCGCCAGATGAATATCCGCGGAGTGGCAGAAGCTGTCGAGTTCACCGCGGTGATCCGCGGCGGAGACCAGATCCAGGGGAACGAGAACGGCTTCGGCAACCTCGTGATCGACGAGGGACTGGACCACGTCTTCCAAGGAGGGGTTTGCGCCACCTACACGCGCGAGGAAGATCCGTAGATCAGGACGAGTTTCCGCAAGATCGTGCGTGATGGACCGGAGGGAGGAGTTCACAGCTTCATCGTCTGGGCCGTCTGCCACGAGAACGATCGCGGGTGCTGTCATCGCCTCTTTCCTGTCCGGGCTCCGAGGAGCATGTTCGGCTTCGACCATGCGCCGCTGGGAGTGGGCGATGGCGGTTTCGAACCGCCGACCTCTTCGGTGTGAACGAAGCGCGCTA
>JAUNUF010000197.1 GCA_030538315.1 Propionibacteriaceae bacterium | reverse complement strand
CAGCAGGACCTCACGGCCCCACAGATCGAATGTCACCTACTCGTGCAGCAGTCCCGCGCCTACCACGACGAAGGTCCGCGGTAGCAAGCCATCAAGGAACGTCAGCCCAACGGTACATAGTGGCCCCCATGAACCCACTGGACCTCCCCAAGGGCTGGACAATGAAGACATACGACCTTGGAGGAGCGCGTGGTTGGACACTGTTCGAACACCGTGTGATCCTCATCAAGCCAGGTCTCCATCCCTGGCAGAACCGAGCCACCGTCACCCACGAACTACTTCACGCCCACCGCGGTGCAGTCCCCGCGCACATGCAGGCGCGGGAAGAGCGAATCGTCAATCGCGAGACAGCACGGCGCCTGATCACGATCCGGGACCTCGCCGCAGCACTCTCCGAATCATCAGATCCACGATTCGTCGCTGACCGACTGGAAGTGCCTGTCGCCCTCGTGTGGTCACGCTGGCACGGGCTCACGTCCACAGAGCGCGATCAACTCCTCGACTATCTCAACTAGCCAACGTCCCGGTTCGAGGCCGCCGATACGTCGCTGGTCGAACCGACGCTCGGAGCTGCTGCCGGTCACAGAGGCCGCCCAGCGAGTAGGCGTGAGCTGGCAGGTCCTACAGCGGCTCGACCCTGCAGACTCTCCGGCATCCAGATCGGCCAGACCTGGGCGGTGAGGGGTGAGCGCATCCTCGGTCACCGCTCGCGCTGCGAAAGGCGTCCTGAACATGCAATAGCGACCTCCGAATTGAAGGGAAGCCGCTTCGTATCGGGTACCCCCAGCCAGCATGGGATAGGCGGGCAGGTGACCCCAGCTGCCGCTCTCTAACGCCGACCACGCCACAAGCGTCGTAGGGGCTGGGACACGTGGTTGGCGGTGCTAGTCGACGTGCGGGTCGACGAGGCGTTCAACCCCGGTTATGCGCTGGTGAAGCCGTTCGTGTTCGCGGTCGGCGCGGGCGGTCAGCGCATGGTCGGCGTCGGCGAGCCGGCCCACGTCGCGGCGCATCCCGCGGACGTCCTTGGCGGCGTCCTGCTGGGCCTGCTCGACCTGCTCCAACCTCGTGTGGGTCAGCGACTGGGCTTCACGGATCGCGTCGACTGCCTTCTCGAGCCGGTTCGTGGCGTCGATGATCGACCCGCCACTGTTGGGGATGACCTGGTGGTGGGTCTCGCGGATGAGCCGGTCGTTGCTCTCGCGGCGTGGGGCGTCCTCGGCGCGTGACATCTCGATGTCCTTGCGCATGGCGGCGACCTCGGCGCGGGTCTTGGCAGCTTCAGCACCGGCGCGCACCAGCGACACGATGGCCGCGGCGACCGCGCCGATCAGCAGGGTGATCGCCCCGATCAGGGCGACCCACTCATCAGGGGTCAGCATGAGTTCACCCTGCTCAGGTGCGCCTCGGCGTGAACTTCCGGGGCGTCTCGGGTTATGTTCGGGCGCATGATCGTTTCCCGTCTGGTTGGTGTCGCGCTCGCGGCGCTCGTCCTGTCTGGCTGCTCTGCTGCCTCACCTGCGGTCCAGCCGGACCTGACGTGTTCGCCAGTCACTAGCAGTAAGGTGATCGACGCGATTCGAAGCGAAGCCATTTCGGCCACAGGTTCGACGCAGG
>JAUNUF010000196.1 GCA_030538315.1 Propionibacteriaceae bacterium | reverse complement strand
GCGATAGCGGAGCTGAGCGTGCAGCCGGTGCCGTGCGTGTTGCGGGTGTCGATGCGGGGGCCGGTCAGGATGGCGATGTTGGAGGCGGTGGCGTAGGCGTCGGTCATGTCGCCGTCGCTCAGGTGCCCGCCCTTGACCAACGCAGCCCGGGCGCCGGCGGCAACGAGGGCCTTGGCTTGCGCGATGAGGTCGTTGTCATCGGTGGCGTGGGCGACGTCGAGCAGGACGGACGCCTCGGGCAGGTTGGGGGTGATCACGTCGGCCAGGGGCATCAGGCGGTGGCGCATGATGTCGATGGCGTCGTCGTCGAGCAGTTTGTCGCCGGACGTGGCGACCATGACCGGGTCGAGGACGACGACGCCGAAGTCGTCGCGGCGATCCTCCAGCAGGTCGGCCACGGCGGATGCGACGGCGGCGTTGGACAGCATGCCGAGCTTCGTCGCGGCGACTGGGAGGTCGTCGATGACGGCGATGATCTGGTCGCGGACGAACGCCGGGTCGACGGGCATGGCGGCCCGGACTCCTTGGGTGTTCTGGACGGTGAGGCCGGCCAGCGCGGCGGTTCCGTAGACGCCGAGCGCGGCGAAGGTCTTCAGGTCGGCCTGGATGCCGGCGCCGCCGCTGGGGTCGGAGCCGGCGATGGACAGGGCGATCTTGGGGGTCATCGGGTTCTCCAGAGGGACAGCAGGGTTTGGGCGGCGGATTCGGGGTCATCAGAGCTGGCGATGGCGGAGACGACGCAGATGCCGTCGACGCCGGTCTCGATGGCCCAGCGGGCGTTGAGGGGGTTGATGCCGCCGATGGCGACCGTCTTGGCGCGCTTGGCGGTCAGTTCGACGAGGTGCTGGGCGCCGGTGAGGCCGAGCGGTTCGGCGGTGTCGGTCTTCGTGGGCGTGGACCAGATGGGGGAGAGCCCCAGCACGTCGGCGGTTTGGTCGGCGAGTTCGGCCTCCAGTTCGATGTCGCTGGAGATGGACAGTCCGATGAGGAGGTCCTTGCCGAGGCGGCGGCGGGCGTCGTGGATGTCGCCGTCGTCCTGACCCTGATGGAAGTGCAGGCCGAGCTCCTCGGCGATGCGCAACCGGTCGTTGACGACGATCGCCGCGCGGCGGCCGGTGGCGTCGAAGGCGCGATCGTTGGCGGCCATGCAGTCGCGGGTGAGTTGGCGGAAGGTGTCGTCGTCGATGTGCTTGTCGCGTACCTGAACGACGCCCGCGCCGCCCCGAACGGCCGCCTCCACGATCTGGGGCACGCGGTCGAGCCCGCCCGAGAGTTCGGTGTCGGTGACGTAGTAGAGGCGCCAATCGACGGTGTTGGCGAGCCACGGGTGGGCCTGCATCAGCCCTCCTCGACGGTGACCAGTTCGTCGACCTCGGCCGCGGTGAGCGTGTGGAGGGCGTCGAGCCACGCGACGGCGAACGAGCCGGGGGCTGTGGCGGTGCGGGCGGCGACGAGCCCGGCCGCGCCGAAGAGGGCGTGGGCGGCGACGACGGCGTCGTGGTCGTCGATGCCTGCACCGCGGGCGGCGCCGAGGCAGGCGGCGGTGACGGCGCCGAGCGCGCAGCCGGTGCCGATGACGAGCTGCATGAGTTCGTGGCCGCCGGTGACATGGGTGGTG
>JAUNUF010000078.1 GCA_030538315.1 Propionibacteriaceae bacterium | reverse complement strand
GAGCTTGCGAGCACCGCGCCCCGAGCTGGTCCCTGAGCGGGGCGCGTGCGAGCTTGCGAGCACCGCGCCCCGACGAAGGGCGGTACGGTTGTGCCATGGCACAGACGAAGGACCTCACCGACGATGTGCGCCTGGCGCACCTCATGGCAGACGATGCTGATTCGCTCTCGATGAGCAAGTTCAAGGCGCTGGATCTCCAGGTCAGGTCGAAGCCAGATTCAACCCCCGTCACCGAGGCCGACACCGCCGTCGAGGAATCCATCCGCCGCACGTTGGCCCGCACCCGCCCCCGCGATGCGGTGCACGGTGAGGAGTTCGACGACACCGGTGATGCGCCCCGTCGCTGGATCATCGACCCCATCGACGGCACGAAGAACTACCTGCGCGGAGTCCCGGTGTGGGCCACGCTGATCGCGTTGGAGGTGGAGGGCCGCATCGTGGCCTCCGTCGTCTCGGCGCCGGCGTTGGGCCGTCGGTGGTGGGCCTCCGAGGGGGGCGGCGCCTACACGGGCCGCTCGATCCTCAACGCCACGGAGCTGCGCGTCAGCAAGGTGGAGCAGATCGAGGATTCGTCACTGTCCTATTCCGACATTGCCGAGTGGGTGGATTCCGGCAAGGGTCAGGGGTTCATTGACCTGATGCGCAACTCCTGGCGCACCCGCGCCTACGGCGACTTCTGGAGCTACATGCTGGTGGCCGAGGGCAGCGTTGACGTGGCGGCAGAGCCGGAGCTGGAGCTGTACGACATGGCGGCGCTGGACATCATCGTGCGCGAGGCCGGTGGCCGCTTCACCAACCTCAGCGGCGAAGACGGCGTGAAGGGCCCGGGCGCGCTCGCCACCAACGGCATCCTCCACGATGCCGCGCTCAACTTCCTGCGCTGAGCTGGTCCCTGAGCGCGCTGCCTGCGTCCTTCGACCTGTCTGGCTCGCAAGCTCGCAGAGACAGGCTCAGGAACCGCTACGAGCAGCGCAGCCCGACGAAGGGCCGCCAAGCCGTCAGAGAACCCTGACCCGCAGCGTCTCGTCGAGCTCCTCCAATTCGGCGAGCAGGCCGTTGACGTCCTTGCTGGCGATGTCCGTGATGGCGTAGCCCAGCGCACCCTTGGTGGAGAGCGTCTGGGACATGATGTTGATCTCATGCTTGGCCAGCAGGGAGTTGAGGCGCGCCATGACGCCCGGCACGTTGTGGTGCAGGTGCACGATGCGGCTCTCCCGAATGGGGCCGGCGGCCACCTCGGGCAGGTTCACGCTCATGGAGGTGGAGCCGGCGTGGCGGTAGTCGTTCATCTTGCCAGCCACGTAGCGGCCGATGTCCACCTGCGCCTCCTGCGTGGAGCCACCCACATGCGGGGTCAGGATGACGTTGCTCAGGCCCTGCAGCTTCGAGACGAACGGCTCGTCCTTGCTCTTCGGCTCCGTGGGGAACACGTCGATGGCGGCGCCGGCGATATGGCCGGCGGTGAGATGCTCGTACAGCGCATCGAGGTCGACGACGGGGCCGCGGCACAGGTTCAGGAATAGCGAGCGGGGCTTCATCTTGGCGAACTCTTCGTACCCGAAGAGGTTCTCGTTCTCGGGGCGGCCATCCACGTGCAGGGAGATGGTCTCCGCACGCTCGAGGAGCTCGTCGAGGGTGTCCACCCGCGTGGCATTGCCCAGCGCGAGGCGGTCTGCGATGTCGTAGAACAGCACGCGCATGCCCAGCGCCTCAGCCACGATGGACAGCTGAGAGCCGATGTTGCCGTAGCCGACGATGCCCAGCGTGCGGCCGCGCACCTCGTGCGAGCCGACGGCGGACTTGTCCCACACGCCACGGTGCATGTCGTTGTTGCGATCCGTCAGCTTGCGGGCCATGGCGATGATCTCGCCCACGGCCAACTCCACGACGGACCGAGTGTTGGAGTAGGGCGCATTGAACACTGCAACGCCCAGTTCGGTGGCGGCGGCCAGGTCGATCTGGTTGGTGCCGATGCAGAAGGCACCCACTGCCTGTAGTTGCGGGGCGGATTCGAGAACGTTGCGCGTCACGTACGTGCGGGAGCGGATTCCCAGGTACTCCACTCCGTCGAGCGCCGCGATGAGATCGCGCTCCGCCAGCGCACCGGGGAGGGATTCAACCTCAAAGCCCTTGGCCTGGAGGGATTTCACCGCGTCTGCATGGATGTTCTCAAGTAGGAGTGCCTTCACGATGGGACACTCTACGCCGCCCTGACGAAAACGGCCCTCTCCGTCCGCTCAGAGCGTGAGGGTGGCGTCCACGAGCGCCTGCGTGTACGGGTGTTGAGGGTTGTCCAGCACATCTGTGACGCTGCCCTGTTCGACGATGTGGCCGCGCTCCACCACCAGCACACGCTGGCACATGTGCCGCACGATGGCCAGATCGTGGCTGACCAGCACGAGTGCGAGGGAGCGTTCGTTGACCTCGGCGGTGAGCAGGTTGAGCACTTGGGCGCGCACGGACACGTCGAGGGCCGAGACAGGCTCGTCGGCCACCAGGAAGGTTGGGTCCGAGATGAGGGCCCTCGCGATGGCCACGCGTTGCCGCTGGCCACCGGAGAGTTGATGCGGGAAACGGTCCAGCATCTCCGCTGTGAGGCCCACACCCTCAAGCGCGCCGGTCAGCACGTCGACGGTGGGTTCAGGAATGTCGCCGCGCCCACGCAGCACCGGCGAGCGCAGCGGCTCCGCGATGATGTCGCGCAGCTTCATCCGGGGGTTCAGCGAGGAGTTGGGGTCTTGGAACACCATGGATGCGGCGGCACGCAGCCAGCCGCGTTGCCGCTCGTGCAACCCGACGATGGAGCGGCCGTCGAACAGCACATCACCAGAGGACGGTGGCACGAGGCCGAGCATCAGCCGGGCCATCGTCGTCTTGCCGGAGCCTGAACCGCCAACCACGCCGACGCGTTCACCCGGCTCGATCACGACGTCGCACGGATGCAGGGCCACGAACGGTTGCCCGGCCCTGCGGTAGGTCACCTCCGCACCGCGGAGCTCCACGATGCTCATGCCTGCTCCGCCCGGTAGTAATCCGCCACCGACGGCAGCTTCTGCCCGGGCGGCACCTGATCGATGCGCGCTGAAGCGATCAGCCCCTGGGTGTAGGGATGCTGCGGATCCGCGATGATCTGCTCAATGGGGCCTTCCTCGACGATGCGCCCCTCAAGCATGACGGCCACGCGCTGGCAGACCTGCTTGACGACGGCCAGGTCGTGGGAGACGAAGATGGCGGAGTGCCCCTCCAACTGCTCGGCCAGCAGCGCGAGGATTTGCCGCTGGACCAGCACGTCAAGCGCGGTGGTGGGTTCGTCGCACAGCACCAGTTCCGGCTGGTTGGCCAGGGCCATGGCGATCAGGGCGCGCTGACGCTGGCCACCGGAGAGTTCGTGCGGGAAGGAATCCGAGACGCGTTCCGGATCTGCAATCCCCACTCGATCGAGCCAGGTGAGCACATGCTGGCGGATCCCGCCGCGTCGTTCCCGATGGTGCAGGGCCACGACCTCGCCGATCTGGCGGCCCACCCTCATGGTGGGATCCAGCGCCGTCATGGGCTCCTGGAAGATCATGGCGATGTCGTCGCCGCGGAGCTCACGGTGCTCACGTTCAGGCAAGCCCACCAATTCGCGGCCGTTGAACTTGATGGAGCCGGTGACGGTGGCGTGGTCTGGCAGCAGCCCCATCACGGCCAGCGCGGTGACCGACTTGCCGGAGCCAGATTGGCCGATGATGCCCAGCCGCTCGTCGGCCGCCACATCGAAGGAGATGGCATCCACGGCCTTTCGCTGGTTACTGCCGAACGCGATGGTCAGGTCCCGCACTTCCAGCACCGGTTCCTGAGCCGACCGCGAGGAACGAACGTCGGTCGAAGGTCTCATCGCAACTCCCTCAGCCGGGGGTCGAGGAGATCGCGCAGGCCATCGCCCAGCAGGTTGAAGCCCAGGGTGGCCACCGCGATGGCCAGGCCCGGCCACAGCGCCTGGATGGGCTCGCTGAAGATGTAATCCTGCGCTTCCCGCAGCATCCGGCCCCAGGTGGGTTCGGAGGCCCGGGAGCCCAGGCCAAGGTAGGACAGGCCGGCCTCGGCGAGGATGGCGATGCCGAAGCTGACCGAAGCCTGCACGCCCAGCACTGGGGCGATATTGGGCAACACGTGCCGCACGGCGATGGCCGGGCTGCGCGTGCCGCTGAGGCGCGCCGCCTCCACGTAGCCCTGTGACATGACTTGGAGCGTGGCAGCACGGGCAATCCGGACGAACGCCGGGATGGTGGCAATCGAGATGGCCATCATGGCCGTCCACGTGGAGCCGCCCAGCGCGGCAGCGAACAGGATGGCCAGCAGCAGGGCAGGAAAGCCGTACAGGATGTCTGCCAACCGGGCAGGGATCTCCCCCGCCCACCCGCGTTTCATGCCCGCGAAGATGCCCGCGGGCACGCCCACGAGAGCGGCGGCGGACACGGAGACGATGCCCACCAGCAGCACGATCTTGGCGCCGTTGATGATGCGGGAGAAGATGTCCGCCCCGAAACCGTCTGTGCCGAGCAGGTGCGGCCACCCGGGGGTCGCCAAACGGGGCCCCACCATCGCCGTCGGGCTGAAGGGGGTCCAGAAGATGCCCACCACGGCCAGCAGCACCACGATGCCGATGAGGGTGAGCCCCAGGTAGAGCGTTGCGCGTTTCATCGGGCCTCAGCCGCCCGTCGGAGCCGGGGATCGATGAGTTGGTAGGCCACGTCCACGAGGAAGTTGATGATGAGCACGCTCCACACCAGCAGCAGCACGATGGCCTGCACGACGGCGAGGTCACGCGAGGAGACCGCCGCCAGCAGGGCGGAGCCCAGGCCGTTCAGGGCGAAGACCTGTTCGATGATGATGGCGCCCACCAGCAGGGTGGCAAGTTGCAGGCCGATGACGGTCAGCAGCGAGATGGCGATGTTACGCAGCCCGTGGCGCGCCAGCGCGCCCGCCTTGGACCAGCCGACGGCGCGGGCGGTGCGGAAGTAATCCTCCTGCATGACCTCGATCACCGAGGAGCGCACGTACCGCGAGATCACGCTGCCCTGCACCAGCGCCAGCGAGATGACGGGCAGGACGAGGTGCTTGAGCCAGCCCCCCACCGTATCCCAGTAGGACACGTAGCCGCTGGCCGGGAGCCAGCGCAGTTGGATGGCAAAGATGATGACCAGCCAGATGCCGGCCCAAAAGGCGGGTACGGCCAGGCCCACCTGGGACAGAGCCGACACCACGGCCCCATCGGCGTGCCGACGGCGGGCCGCAGCGTATGCGCCCACCGGCAGGGCCACGAGGATGGCCACGATCATGCCGAGGATGGTGAGCGAGAGCGTGACTTCGAGCCGCGCCGCGATCAGCGCGGCGACGGAGCGGCTGCTGTTGATGTACGAGGTGCCGAAATCAAACCGCACCACGCCAGAGAGCCACTCGAAGTAGCGCACGGGCAGCGGCCGGTTCAGGCCCAGCCGCTCACGCAGCGCTTCCGCCTCACCGGGTGCCGCGTTGGTACCCAGGATGATCTGCGCCATGTCGCCCGGGAGGGCGTTGGCGACGACGAAAATCAGGAACGAGGCCAGCAGCAGGCTGGCGAGCAGCCACGCTGCCCGCACCAGCACCCGCCGCAGGGCCACGTGGGATCAGCCCCTGGCCAGCATCGTGAGGTCAAACGAGAGCGAGATTTGGTTGACCTGAATACCGGAAATGTCCGGGGTGGTGATGATGATGCTGGGTAGCAGGAACAGCCAATCCGCAGCCGCGTCGTCGGAGAGCAGCTTGGCGGCCTGCCTCAGCGTCGCCGTCTGCTCCTCCTCGGTGGCGGCGGTATCCGCCTGCTCCAGGAGCGCGTTGTACTCGGGGTTCTTGTACTGCCAGTAGTTGCCCTCGAACGCGAAGGCCGTCATGTCGCGCGGCTCGACGTGCGCCACGATCGTCATGTCGTAGTCGTGGTTGCTGTAGACCTGCTCCAGCCAACGGCCGAAGTCGAGTTCCTCGACGTTGACGGTGACGCCCACGTCCTTCAGCTGTTCCGCGATGAAGCGGGCGGAAGGAGGCGCGTACGGGAGCACCGGCACGCGCAGGCGCAGCGTCAGGCCTGTTTCTTGGCCGGCTTCCTTGAGGAGTTCGCGCGCCTTCGCCGGGTCGAACGGATAGGCGCCGGTCAAATCGTCGTACCAGGGATCTGTGGTGGGAACGTGGGAGCCGATCAGCGGGCCCTTGCCTGCCCACACGGCCTCGACGAGTGCCTTGCGGTCGATGGCGTAGTTGATGGCTTGGCGGACCTTCACGTCCTTGAGCGCCTCGGAGCCGTGGTTGAAGCCGAGCACCACCTCGCCCGTCGTGGTTCCCTCATAGACGGTGAACCGGGATTCGTCCTGGAACTGCTCCAACGACTGGGGCACCGTGAGGTTGGAGATGATGTCCAACTGGCCAGACAGCATGGCGGCGTTCATCGCGTTGGGATCTGCGTAGTAGCGGAAGAACACGTCGTCGAAGCGCGCCGGGGTGCCCCAGTAGGAGGGGTTGGACTTCAGCTGGATGAACGAGCCTTCGTCCCACTTCTCGAAGGTGTAGGGGCCGGAGCCCACGGGTACGGTGTTGATGTCGTCGAACCCGGCGGGATCCGCCACGATCCCCATGGGGCCACTGAGGTCGTACAGCCAGGCGTGCGACGGGCGGCTGAGCGTGATGACGACGGTGTGCTCGCCGTCGGCCTCGATGGTGCTGACTGGGCCCCACTCGTCGCGGATCTGCGCGGTGGCGCTGTCGCTGCGGGCGCGCTCGAAGCTGGCCACCACGGCCTCAGCGGTCAACGGGGTGCCCGAAGCGAACTTGGCGTTGGGCTCGAGCGAGAAGGTGTAGACGAGGTTGTCATCTGAGACATCCCACTCCGTGGCCAACAGCGGCTTGATGTTGGCGTCGGAATCAACCTTCACCAGCGTCTCGTAGATGTTGTAGAGCAGCACGAACGGGGTACCGGCACCGGCCACTGTGATCAGGTCAAGGCCATCTGGTTTGGTGGTGACACCGATGTTCAGCGTGGAGCCTGATTCCCCGTTGGCGTCTGGCCGGGTGCAGGCGCTCAGGAGCACTGAGACGACGAGGGCCAAGATCACGGCCACCGACAGGCTGCTACGACGCATGTGTTTTTCCTTCAAGGGGCTGGCTAGGAGCTTGGATAGTGTAACCGCAATCTCTGCTGAACTTGCTGAGGTATTCGTCCGCGGGGAGCGAACTCACCCCATCAGCGCTGATCCCTGCCGGGCCACGAGCACCGGTTCGATGAGCACCCCTCGGGTCTCGGCCTCAGGGTGTGAGATCTGGGCCAGCACCATGTCCAGCACTGTGGCGGCCACTTCGTCCACCGGCTGAGCCATGCTGGAGAGCCCCAGCTCTCGTGCTACCGGGGTGTTGTCGAAACCGATGATGCACTGGCGGGAACCTCCACGGCGACGGATCACGGTGAAGGCGCCCAGCGAGAGAGTGTCTGAGGCGCACACCACCGCCGTCGCTCCCCTGCTGAGCAGCTCCGCCATGCCGGCCGCGCCGTCGTCGACGGTGTCTTCAACCTCGACGGCGAGTTCTGCCTCAGCCTCACCCTGCAGGCCCAGCGCCTCGGCCCAGCCAGCCCGGCGATCCTTGCCCACCGGCGAGCCATCAGACCAGCCGAGGTAGCCGATGCGATCATGTCCGAGAGCACGCAGGTAGCGCGCAGCCTCTGCGGCACCCTCGCGCCCGTCAACATCTGCCCACCGGCCGTGGTCTTCGGCCCCCCAGGGTCGGCCAAAGGCGGCGAAGGGGACGCCGGCCTCGGCGAGTTGCGCGGGCCGTTCGTCGTCGAGCCAGGTATCGGTGAGGATGCAAGCGTCGATCGCCAAGGTCCGCCGAAGCTCGATGAGCTTGTCCACCTCTTCATCGTTGGTGTGGGCGGGGAACAGCACCACCCGGTAGCCGCGCTGGTCTGCCCGCTCCACCAGGGAGTGGGTGAAGGCGTCCATGATGGAGCCGGAGATGCCGTTTCTGGGGTTGCTGAGGCGCAGGCCCAACGCCATGGCCCGCTGGTTGCGGAGGGCCCGCGCGGCGGCAGAGGGGCGATATCCGGATCGTTCAATGGCTTCCTGAACGCGCACCCTGGTTTCAGGGCGCACGCGATCAGGGAAGTTGATGACGTTGGACACGGTCTGACGGGAGACGTTCAACTCCGCAGCCAGACTGGCAAGCGTGGGCTTGTTCATCGGACCCCCGTGGATCGTTCAAGTTGGCCCCGATCATGCTCTGCAAACGGGCAAGGGTCAAGCGACGCGCACGGTCTGTTACCAATTCGACATGCTGCCAACCGAACAGGAACGGCGATGGGCGTGGGGATGATGGGAGTGCAACAAAAAAACTCCCGGCCAGTTTCCTGGCCGGGAGTTCCGGTAGTAGCGGGGCAAGGATTTGAACCTTGGACCTCTGGGTTACGGGCTTGTCAGGCCGATCTCTGGGTGTGGTTGACGTTCGGGGACCCCGAAGTCGACGGCTGGGTAGAGGCGGCGGCAACGTGTGGTCCCGATGAACAACAGATACAACACCAAGTCAGTGCCACCTCTGTGGCAGGAGTCCATCGACGCCTGGTCGATGTCGTTAGCGGCGGCAGGCCGTCGCCCAGCAACGGTTGAGACCAGACGGCGACACATGGCCCACTTCGCCCGAGCTCACTCGCAGATCGAGCCGGCCGCAATTGGCGTGCCGGACGTGCTGCTATGGGCTGCGACGCGCGCGTGGGCGCCCGAAACACGCCACAGCTATTACGCCAGCTTCACGTCGTTTTGGACGTGGCAGCTTGGAGCTCCTGTGGAGTTTCCGCACGTGCGTCGTCCCCAAGGTGTCGCACGAGTTTTGCCTGACTTACTCTTTGAGTCGCTACTGGCCTCACCCGACCCGCGGATCTGCCTTGGCGCGCATCTAGCAGCTGGGGCAGGACTGCGCCGCTCCGAGATCGCCGTGATATCGATTCACGACATCAGCGATGACCTCCTTGGAAGGTCTCTGACCGTCCACGGGAAGGGAGGTAGGACCCGTCTCGTGCCCCTGTCTGCGAAGCTGGATGAGGCAGTGGCGAGCTACGTCGAAGACTACGCGATCACCGGCTACCTGTTCCCGGGAGACATCGACGGCCATATCTCTGCGACGTGGCTCGGGAAGCTCATCAATAACTCCCTACCGAAGCCGTGGTCCATGCACTGCTTACGGCACCGTTTCGCCACCCGGGTCTATCAAGCCACCAAGGACCTGGTCGTAGTTCAACAGTTGCTTGGTCACGAGAGCATCGCGACGACTCAGCGCTACCTCGCCTTCACACCGGATTCGCTCAGGCACGCCGTCGACATGGCTGCCTAGATGGGACACATCATGTCTGGATATGTTGCTACTGCCGTGCTGGCTCCCGCCGGGATCTCGATCGATTGGGGCCCGCAGCACTCGGAACGCACGCCGGAGACCACCGTGGTCGGGTTCATCGAGGACCTCCGCTCAGTAGCTGCTCGGTCAGCGAGCCGTGAAGTGCGTGCGCTGGTGCGTGACATGGACCACACCGCGTCGTACAAGGCCGGCACAGTCACGGTCGTCACGATCGACGAGGTTGGCTCCCTCGGCTGTCTCCCAAGCACCGACAGTGAGTGGGCCAACGCGCGCGCGGTCGCTCCTCAACTTCCGCTCGACCAGCACGACAACGCTACTGCGGCATCGCCTGCTCACATGCTGAGCCCTGCTCGACCCGCTCCCGGACGGGAAGCCCCGATCGGGCTGCAAGGCCCCTCGGGGATCGATGCACTGTTTGGTCAGTCGTTCGCTCAGCAAGTCAACATCACAACGATGGCTCTGCCTGACGTCACCGTGGCTACGGCGAACACGAAGGGCGGCGCAGCGAAGACCACCATCGCCATCCTGGTGGCGCTCGCGGCCGCCGACATGGCCGGGCACAACGACATCGCCCTGGTCGATATCAACCCCTCCGGCAACCTAGGCGAGCACACGCATCGCTCCGCACCAGGCACGATCATTGATCTGGCCAAAGCTGCCGCCCAGCCGGAGTTTGGCCGCTCGCCCCGCGACCTGACGCCCTTCATCAACTGGCAGCCCGGCGGCTGGATGACCGTCACCTGCCCAGTCAGCATCGTCTCCAACGACGGCGGCTTGCTCACCGACCTCTCGGAAGACGACATCGCCACTATCCACACCGCGCTGAAGCACTCCTGCCAGATGCTCGTGTTCGACACCGGCAACAACGGCAAGGACCCAGCGTGGCAGGCAGCAATCCAGCGCGCGCACCGAATCTTGGTGCCGCTGCAATGGGACCCCGACACCCTGGTCGAGGCGCAGAAGATGATCACCGACATGCAGGCCCTCGGCCACGCGGACCTCAAACAACGCATCATCTTCGTCGGCACCTACGGCCCCGGCCAGAAACCAGACCGCAAGCGTGAGAAGCAGTACCGCCAAGCGCTGACCAACTCAGGATGGAACGTGATGGACATCCCCCCGGACCGCCACATCGCCTCCAAGGGCATCGTCGAGTGGGGCTTGCTCAATCCGAAGACTCGCACCGCGGCCCTGGCCCTAGTGCGCGCGATCGTGAGCTGAGATGTCCGACGACCTGTTCGGTGAGCAGCCGTGGCAAGCCGACAAGGCCCGCAGACGCTTCCCATGGCGCATCTGGGCCCTCGGTGCCGCGGTCATCGTGGGAGGCACCGCGGCCACCGGCGCGGCATTGTCCACACCCCTCGGAACCGCGCCCCCCGCGCCCACGATCACCATCACAGCTCCTGCATCCACACCGGTGGTGCGGATCACCGTCACCGCCACGCCCAGCCCAAGCCCAGCCGCGCCGACAACGCCCGCGGCGAGCGCGACCGCCCAGGCACGCCCGTCGGTCGCCGCTTCGACGCCTCCTGCACAGGTGGAGACAACCCTACAGACCGCGCCGGTGGCCACCGCACCCCCACCCAAACCCAAGCCCAACAGCAAAGCGCCTGCCCCGGCGTCCACGACTCACGCACCGCGAACCAAGAAGCCAGCCCCGGCACCCACCACGAAGGTACCAGCCCCGGCTCCTGCACCAACCACGAAGGCGCCAGATCCCGCGCCGACGACCAAGGCACCAGCGCCGGCCAAGGCACGCACCGCATCACTGACCATCACATGCTCAGCCACGGGAGATGTCACAGTGCGCGGCAGTGGCAGCAGCACGGTGACGACCACCATCAACGGCAGTGGAGGCGGCACCAGTGTCAGCCGCTCCCTTCCCGCCGGCACACACACCCTCGCAGTCTCCGACACCGGCGGAAGCCCCTCCCTGTCATGGACCGACGCCACCGGCAACTGCGCCTAAAACCACGAAAGGCCTCAACAACATGCCCTACGACGCACTCATCACCCAAGACGAAACGATCACCAACGCTGCCAATGCCGCATGCGACGCCGCACAGCAGCTCGCACGGCTCGCCAACGGCAACCGCAGCCACCTACTTCCCGCACCCACCGCCTACACCATCCTCGGCAACCTCAAGGTGCTCCTAGGTCATCTCAACGAGGTTGTCGACTTCGTCCCACGTGGCCTCAATGCCTGCCGAGACCACCCCGACATCACTATCACAGATGCCTCACCCAGTGGTGTGCCGCGAAAGCCCGAGACATCCGTCAAGATCGCCTCCGACGCGCTCGCTGTGGTCTATAGCGCTCTGGCACGAGCCTTGAAGTACGCCGAGCTCGCGCAGCAGGCCATCAACGGACAAGGCTACGAACCCTGCCCCTCGTCAAAGTCGGCCTAGTGCACATAGTGGACCTAGTGGGCTGCGTGGCATGGTCCGGGCGGAGCACTAACTCTGATCAAGCCTTCGTTCAACCGCAAACAGCAGCAAGGACGTCGCGGCGCTCAGACCGTCCTCGCGGCGCCTACGCCCAACCTTGCGCTCGATGTTCGACCGCACCCGCGCCATCACCTCGACGCCGTCAAGAACGCACCCGTGAAACAAAACCAGACACCCATCGACGACCTCCGCGCAAAGCTCAGCCGCCAACGACTCCTCGACGCCCCACGCCGCTCACCGCTCGACCGCACCTACTAGCAACGCGACGAGCGCACCAGCAACCGTGGACGCGAACGCTAGATCGTTCTGAACGGGCAGCGTCTTACCACTGCTCACAGGACACTGGGGCACAACGAACAAAGTCTGACCCCTTGGATCACCAACTGCGACTATCGGTCAAGTCCCTTGGCGTGGTGTTTTTCTAGGCGGTCAGGGGTAGGCGGTTGACG
>JAUNUF010000195.1:1186-1644 GCA_030538315.1 Propionibacteriaceae bacterium | reverse complement strand
TCTACTGGGTCCAGCAGCCACAGCCCGGTCAACCAATCGCGATAGCGCAGCGTAGTGGACTTGCTGGGCGGGTCGGCGTCGCCCGGGGTCGCTGCCCGCCGGATGGCTTCCCAAGTGGCGGTACTGGAGGTCGCGGCTGCGTAGGCGGTCAGCCACGCCCGTAGTGTGGCGGGGCGACGAACGATGACGTTCTGGTCATCGGCGAGGTCTCGGGACAGCGCGCGCTGAATATAGGATTCGAGTTGGATCCGGCGCGCTCGCGGGGGGAGGTTCCGGATACCCGGGAAACCGGATGCCTCGATTTCATGGACATAGTCGGCGAGCTGCACGGGGGTTTCGCCCGTGAGCGCGCCAGCAGTGCCGGTCAGCAGCGCCGTTAGACTCACCGTGGGCTCGGTGAGACCGCGTTCAGCCAGTGACATGGGGCGCATTCGCAGCGAGACGATTCGACCTGCGCC
>JAUNUF010000195.1:0-1176 GCA_030538315.1 Propionibacteriaceae bacterium | reverse complement strand
CGCCAGAGTGCAGTTCGACGTCGGCTGGGGGAGTGGAACTGCCCGCGAGCAGAAATGAGGCCGCTCCCGCGCCGGCGTCCACTGCTCGGCGGGCGCTGTCCCAGATCCATGGCAGCCGCTGCCACTCGTCGATCAAGATCGGAGTTGGACCCGTCAATGCGTTATCAGGGTCGGCCTCCAGCCGTGCCCGCGTGGCCGGGTTGTCCAGGTCGAGGACGGTGCGTGACCTGCGCAGAGCCGTCTCGGTCTTGCCGACGCCTTTTGGTCCATCCAGGGCGATGGCGGCCAGGCTTGGCAGCAGGATGTTGAGCTCGTCATCCACGAGCCTCCGGGTGTAGTCCACAAGGTTATTCTAAGCCGGATTCACGACAAACGATACCTTTACGTGAACTCAAACGATACCTTTGCGTCGATTCAAACGATACTTCCGCGTTCCCGACCTTATCCAGGCAGCAGCAAGGATGCCCCAAGACCCAGAAAGGACGCCAGACGTGGCGTACGGGTCGGAATGGACGACTTCGGCCGCAGCTGCTCGGCTAGGCTCCGGGCCACGGCCAGGGAAGGGAGGGCAGGGGTGCGGATACTGATTCTGGGCGCCACGGGCCGGACGGGTGCGGCGGTGCTGCGTGCCCTGCCGGCCGACGTGCAGGCCGTGGCGGCGTTACGGACGGCGTCCGATGTCGTTCGGGTGGCCGAGGCGGCCTGTCCTGTTCGGCCTGCGGTCGTCGATATCGACGATGCCGGGAGCCTGCGGGCGGTGTTGCAAGGGTGCGACGTGGTCGTCAACGCGATCAGGCTGCGTGAGCAGATCGCGCCCGAAGCGCTGGTCGACCTGCACGAACGGCTGGTCGCGGCCGGTGCCGGGCAGGCCGACCCGCCGCGGATCGTCACGGTGGGTGGGGCCGGGGCGCTGCGGCTCCCTGACGGGAGTCGATTCTGGCAGCGTCCCGAGTTTCCGGCGGTGACGTTGCCGCGGGGACGCGCGCACGCTGCGCTTCGGGATCACCTGGAGGCCTCTGCCGGCCAGGGTTGGGCCTACCTGATTCCACCGCCGGCCTACGACCCCGCCGGACCCGCGACCGGGCGCGTCGTCGAGTGGGCGCCATCAGCGGACGAGAGCGCGTTCTTGCGGCGCGCAGTCAGCTACGCCGATTTCGGTGCTGCCGTGGCGTCACA
>JAUNUF010000077.1 GCA_030538315.1 Propionibacteriaceae bacterium | reverse complement strand
TCCGTCGCTACTACGAAGAGGCCGACCGTCACCCCGGCAAGACCGGTGACCGTCTCCTGCAGATCCTGGAGTCGCGTCTCGACAACGTCGTGTACCGCGCAGGCTTCGCCGAGACCCGCCGCCAGGCGCGTCAGCTCGTCGTGCACGGCCACTTCATGGTCAACGGCCAGCGCGTCAACATCCCGTCCTACCGCGTCCGCGCCAAGGACATTGTGGACGTGGCTGAGAAGTCGCTGAACCTGACCCCGTTCGTGATTGCCCGTGAGACCCACGGCGATCGTTCGGTGCCCGCATGGTTGGAGGCCCGCCCCAACCGCATGCGCATCCTCGTGCACCAGCTCCCCGTCCGCGAGCAGATCGTGATTGACGTCCAGGAGCAGATGATCGTCGAGCTCTACTCGCGCTGATCCCTGGGGCTTCGGCCCTGCCCCCGCCCCGTTCGGCTCACGCCGGGCGGGGCGCTGGGCCCGACGGTCGGGTCCCAGCACTTATCGCGTCATCAAATAGCGGTTGGCGCGGGAAGGAAGAGAAAATGCTCATCGCACAGCGTCCTGTCCTCACGGAAGAGGTCGTCTCGGACCACCGTTCCCGGTTCGTCATCGAGCCGCTCGAGCCCGGCTTCGGCTACACGCTCGGCAACTCGCTGCGTCGCACCCTGCTGTCGTCCATTCCGGGCGCCTCGGTCACCAGCATCAAGATCGAAGGCAACCAGCACGAGTTCTCCACGCTGGAGGGCGTCGTCGAGGACGTGACCGAGATCATCCTCAACCTCAAGGGCCTCGTGCTGTCTTCCGAGGAGGACGAGCCCGTCGTCATGTACCTGCGCAAGGCCGGTGCTGGTTCCATCACTGCCGGTGACATCCAGCCGCCTGCCGGTGTCGAGATCCACAACCCGGAGCTCCACATCGCCACGCTGAACGACAACGGCAAGCTCGAGATGGAGCTCGTGGTCGAGCGCGGCCGTGGCTACGTCAGCGCCGCGCTGAACAAGGACCCCGATGCCGAGATCGGCCGCATTCCGGTTGATTCGATCTACTCGCCCGTGCTCAAGGTCACCTACAAGGTTGAGGCCACCCGTGTCGCCCAGCGCACCGACTTCGACCGCCTGATCGTTGACGTCGAGACCAAGCCGTCGATGACGCCGCGCGACGCTGTCGCCTCGGCCGGCACCACCTTGGTGGAGCTGTTCGGCCTGGCGCGCGAACTCAACATCGAGGCCGAAGGCATCGAGATCGGCCCGTCGCCCGTCGACGAGCAGATCGCCGAGTCCCTCAACCTCCCTGTCGAGGATCTCGAACTGTCCGTGCGTTCCTACAACTGCCTCAAGCGCGAGGGCATCCACACCGTGGGTGAGCTCGTGGCCCGCAGCGAAGAGGACCTGCTGGACATCCGCAACTTCGGTTCCAAGTCCATCGACGAGGTGCGCGAGACGCTCGCGAACCTCGGCCTGTCGCTGCGCGACTCGCACCCTGGCTTCGACCCGATGCAGGCCATCGAGCGCTACGACGAGGACAACGAGGACGCTGACTTCGCCGAGACCGAGCAGTACTGACCGCCCACACCATTCACACCTGGAGAAATTGACTCATGCCCAAGCCGACAAAGGGTGCCCGTCTGGGCGGTAGCCCTACGCATCAGCGCCACATCCTGCGCAACCTGGCCACCGCGCTCTTCGAGCACGGCCGCATCACCACCACCGAGAACCGTGCCCGCCGCCTCCAGCCGGTGGCCGAGCGTCTCATCAGCAAGGCCAAGCGCGGAGACCTGCACAACCGCCGTCAGGTGCTCACCGAGATCACCGATGTGAGCATCGTGCGTCGTCTCTTCGACGAGATCGCCCCCACCTTCGATGACCGCGACGGTGGCTACACCCGCATCACCAAGATCGGCCCCCGCAAGGGCGACAACGCCCCCATGGCCGTCATCGAGCTGGTGACCGAGCCCGTCAAGCCCAAGGCCAAGAAGGCCGCCAAGGCTGAGAAGGCAGAGGCTGCTCCGGTCGAGGAGCCCAAGGCCGAAGAGGTTGAGGCTGTCGAGGAGGAGGCCGTCGAGGCCGATGCTCCCGAAGCCGAGGTCGAGGCCGAAGAGGCTGCCGCGGAGGCCACCGAGGCGGAGGCTGAAGAGGCTGCCGCCGAGTCTGCCGACGAAGAGGCTGCTGACCAGTCCAAGTGACTCATCCCAGGAGAGGCCCCCACTGCGGGGCCTCTTCTCCGTTTCCGGTAGGGTTCCGTTAGTTTTCCCATCATCCCCAAAGGAGTCCCCATGCTTCGACGCGCGCTCGCTGCCGCAGCTGCCGTAACAATGTTGCTGGCTGGCTGTGGCACCCAGGCCAGTGCCCCGGACAACGTGTCCATCGGTGGCGTGACCATCGTGTCCCACCCATCGCTCGACCTCATCTGGGAAGGTGTCAAGGAGGGCTTGGCAGACGCGGGCTACGTCGAAGGGGACAACCTCACCCTCGAGTTCCAGAACCCGCAGGGAGATCAGGCCACGCTGACCAACATCGCCAACACCTATGCGGCGTCCAAGCATGACCTGTTCGTGGCCATCGCCACGCCGCCCGCCCAGGCGATGGCACAGGTGGTGCAGGACCGCCCCATCGTGTTCGCCTCGGTGACGGATCCCATTGCTGCTGGCCTGGTGGATTCGATGGAGAAGCCCGGTGGCAACGTCACCGGCACCTCTGACCAACTGCCCACGGACGAGCAGCTGAAGCTCATCTTGGAGATCGATCCCTCCGTCAAGACCGTGGGCATCGTGTACTCGGCCTCTGAGGTCAACGCCCAGGTACAGGCCGACAAGGCGATCGAGGCGGCCAAGGAGCTTGGCATCGAGATCAAGACGGCCACCATCATGAACACCTCCGAGGTGCAGCAGGCGGCCGAGTCCCTCGACGTCGACGCGTACTTCACCCTGGTGGACAACACGGTCGTGGCTGCCATGGAATCGATGGTGCAGGTGGCGGAGCAGAAGCAGGCCCTCCTGGTCAGCTCGGATCCAGATTCCGTTGGGCGCGGCGCTGTCGCTGCGCTGTCCACGGATTACAAGGCCCAAGGCCTTCAGACTGCGCGCATGATCGTCGAGATCCTGAAGGGCGCCAAGCCCGCGGATACTCCCGTCCAGCTGCAGGAATCTCTGGAGACCGTCGTCAACCCTGAGGCCGCCGAGCGGATGGGTGTCACGCTGCCCCAGTCCGTTCTGGACAAGGCAGCTTCCAACAGCTGAGCCGCCCTAGGATTGGGCGTCCTCACCCCTTCGCGCAAGGAGCAAGCATGAAGTTCAAGGCTTTTGCCGCGGTCGGACTCGCCGCCGCGTTCGCCCTCACCGCCTGTGGCGGTGACACCACCGGTTCCGACGACAAGTCCTACAAGATCGGCATCGCCACCATCGTGTCCCACCCGGCGCTGGATGCTGCCGCGGAGGGCTTCAAGGAGGCCATGGCCGAGGCTGGTTACAAGGAGGGGGAGAACCTCACCATCGACCTGCAGAACGCGCAGGGCGACCAGTCGACCCTGACCAACATCGCCAACACGTTCGCCAGCTCGGACATGGACGGCTTCTTCGCCATCGCCACCCCCACGGCGCAGGCGCTGGCCAACGTCATCACGGACAAGCCGATCGTCTTCGGCGCGGTGACGGATCCCGTGGCCGCTGGCCTGGTTCCTGCGTGGGACAAGCCGGATGCCAACATCACCGGCGTCTCCGACATGAACCCGATGGATGCCCAGCTGGACCTCATCAAGGAGGTCGTGCCGGGGGCCAAGACCGTCGGCATCGTCTACTCCTCTGGCGAGGTCAACTCCGAGGTGCAGGTTGCGGAGGCCGAGAAGGCCGCCGAATCCCGCGGCATCGAGATCAAGACCGCCACGGTGACCAACTCCGCAGAGGTCCAGCAGGCCGCTGAGTCCCTTGACGTGGACGCGATCCTGATCCCCACTGACAACACCGTCGTCTCCGCCGCGGAGGCCGTGGTCCAGGTGGCCGAGCAGAAGCAGATCCCTGTGTTCGCCTCCGATGAGTCGACGATGGAGCGCGGCGCCGCCGCAGGCCTCTCGGTGAACTACACCCAGCAGGGCAGGGACGCGGCCGCCGTGCTGCTCAAGATGCTCGAAGGCACCCCCGCCTCGGACATCCCGGTCGAAACCCAGAAGGAGTTCGACCTCTACGTCAACGAAGCGGGCGCCAGCGCCCAGGGCATTGAACTGCCCAAGGCGGTCATCGAACGCGCCACCAAGCAGTTCTGAGGTAGCAACCCATGATCATTGCGCTCGAGATCGGTCTGCTCTACGCCATCATGGCGGTGGGCGTCTATCTCACCTACCGGGTTCTGGATTTTCCTGACCTGACGGTGGATGGATCCTTCACGACGGGGGCCGCCACGTCGGCCATCCTGCTCGTGAGCGGGGCACCGATCTGGCTCGCGATGATCGCCGGGATGGTCGCCGGCATGCTCGCCGGCGCCATCACCGGCCTGCTCCACGTGTGGGGCAACATCAACCCGCTGCTGGCGGGCATCCTCACCCAGATCGCCCTGTACTCCATCAACCTTCGGATCATGGGCAACAAAGCCAACGTGCCGTTGCTGCGCACGGACACGCTGTTCAGTTGGGCCCGCAGCGAGAAGCTGCTGGGCACGTGGTCATCGGTGTTGGTCTTCCTCGTGGTGGTGGCCATCGCCTGCGCGATCGTCTATTGGTTCCTGGGCACCAGTTTTGGTGTGTCCATCAGGGCCACGGGCGACAACGAGCTCATGGCGCGCTCGCAGGGCATCAACACCGGCGTCACCAAGATCGTCGGCCTCATGATCTCCAACGGCATGGTGGCGCTCTGCGGCACCTTGGTTGCTCAGTACCAGGGCTTCTCCGACATCTCGATGGGCATCGGCCTGATCGTCGCCGGCTTGGCCTCGGTCATCGTCGGCCAGGCCATCTTCGGCATGACCGCCGTCTGGCAGGCGGTGCTGGCGGCTGCGCTCGGCTCCGTGATCTACCGCGGCGTGATCCAGATCGCGCTCAACAACGGCGCCAACCCCAACGACATGAAGCTGATCTCCGCTGTCCTGGTGGTGCTGGCGCTCGTGCTGCCGCAGTGGGGGCCATTGAAGAAGATGCGCCTCCAGCGCCGCAAGAAGCAGGCCGTCGAGGCAGGAGTGGCCGCCTGATGCTCAAGCTCCAATCCGTCACCAAGCGCTTCTTCCCCGGCACCGTCAACGAGCGCGTTGCTCTGGACGCCATCGACCTCACCCTCCACGAGGGAGATTTCGTCACTGTCATCGGTTCCAACGGAGCCGGCAAGTCCACCATGCTCAACGTGGTCTCGGGCCGCTACCCGGTGGACGGTGGCCAGGTCATCATCGACGACAAGAACGTCAGCCGCACGCCCGAGCACCAGCGGGCCAAGTGGGTGGCCAGGGTCTTCCAGGACCCCATGGCGGGTACCTCCCCGCACCTCACCATCGAGGAGAACCTCGCCATCGCCTTTGAGCGCGGCACCAAACGCGGGCTGGGCATGGCCGTCAACAACGCCAAGCGCGCCGTCTTCCGTGAAGCGCTGGCCACGCTCGAGCTGGGGCTTGAGGATCGCCTCGAGATGCGCGTGGGCATGCTGTCGGGCGGCCAGCGCCAGGCGCTCAGCCTCCTGATGGCCACCTACGCGCAGCCAGCCATCCTGCTGCTCGATGAGCACACCGCTGCGCTCGACCCCGCCCGGGCGGAGCTCATCACCCGTCTCACGGGGGAGGCCGTCGAGCGCCACAAGCTCACCACCCTGATGGTCACCCACAACATGCATCAGGCCATCGAGCTCGGCAACAGGCTCATCATGATGCACGAAGGCAAGATCGTGCTCGAGGTGGACGAAGCGGCCAAGAAGACCATCACGGCGGATCAGCTCCTGCAGGAGTTCGCCAAGATCAAGGGTGCTGCGCTCTCAGACCGCACCCTGCTTGACTGAGCCACGTAGTTTGGTGCCATGCGGATAGCGCAGTTGGCCAACTTCGTCGGCCCCACCTCTGGCGGCATGAAGGTGGTCATCGAAGCGCTTGGGCAGGGCTATGTCGATGCCGGTCACACGCGCATCTTCGTCGCCCCCGGGGAGCGCGATCTGATCACGGAGACCGAGGCCGGCATCATCGTGCAGGTCCGGGCCCCCAAACTCACGGATCAGTACCGCATGATCTTCCAGCCCTGGCGGGTGCTGGATGTGCTGGACCGGTTCCGGCCCACCACCATTGAGGTATCCGACAAGTGGACGCTGTCTCCTGCGGCAGGCTGGGCGGCCAAGCGCAGCGTCGGCTCCGTCCTGTTCAGCCATGAGCGGCTCTCCGACATGCTGGCGATGTTCGTGCGCTCGCAGTTCGGTGTGGAGGCCATCGTGGGCGGGCTCAACCGACGGCTGGCGAAGAACTTTGACGCCGTGGTGGTGACCAGCCGGTTCGCGGAGGAGGAGTTCGACAACACCGGTGCCAGCTTGGCCCTTGTGCCGCTGGGGGTGGATCTGGCGACCTTCCACCCCAGCAAGGGGGCCCGGCAGGACGACGGCGTGCTGAAGCTCTGCTACGTCGGCCGCCTCTCCCACGAGAAGAGCCCACAGTTGGCGGTGGCCACCGCCGTCGAACTGCACAGGCGCGGCCACCGGGTGCGGCTGGACCTCTACGGCACCGGTCCGGATCAGGCGGAGCTGGAGGCCATCGCCGGCAACGCCCCAGTCTTCTTCCACGGATTCGTCGCGGGGCGTGACCGGGTGGCTCGCCGGATCGCCGAGCACGACGTGTCGCTGTCCGTGTGCCCGGCCGAGACATTTGGGCTGGCGGTGCTGGAGGCGCTGGCGTGCGGCACGCCGGTGGTGACCGCCAACAGGGGCGGCGCCAGCGAGTTGGTGGACGCGACCTCGGGGGAGTGGGGCGACCCCAACCCCTTGTCCTTGGCAGATGCGGTGGAGCGCCTGATGCCTCGGTTGGGCCCGGAGCTCCGCGCGGCCGCGAGGGCGCGCGCCGAGAGGTACCCGTGGCAGCGCACCATCGATGCCATGCTGGACCTGCATGCGCAGCTCGCAGATGAGGTGCCCTATCGCAAGCTCAAGGGGTTCGCGCGAAAGCCCAAGGGGGTTCTGTGATCAACGACGACGGACCGGCCACGATCGAGGAGCTGGCGGCACGCTGTCGCGCGACGGGAGCCACGGGGCGGGAGCTGGCAGATTCGGCCTGCGCCGCCGTCGCCAGTGCCTTTCCCACCTACTCGCTGCTGCGCCTCTGGGAGACGCCCCGCCAGGCATTGCGCCGGCACCGGGGCTGGTCCCACCAGTACAACACCATCTTGTTGTTGCTGCTGCGGCAGCTGGGGTTCCGTGCCCGTCTCGTCCACGCTGCGCGCGTGCGCGGATTCCGGCACCCGTGGTGGCTGAACGGCCACACCTGGGTGAAGGTGGAGATTTCTGGGCACGAGCTCAACGCCTGCGCCTCGTCGCCAGGCAACAGGGTGGGGGCTGTGGGATTCACGCCGCTCACTCGCGAACTGCCCATGCGACGCGTGACACGTTGGGCGTTGGGCCTGGCCATGGCGCCCTTCGTGGTGGGGGAGATGGCGCGCGCCTGGTTCCTCAAGCGCCCCGTCCCGCCGTGGATCCACGGGCGCAGGAACGGCTGAGAACAGGGAAGGCCCCGGCTCGCGCCGGGGCCTTCCCTGTGATTCTGCAGATCAGTAGCTGAACTCCGCGGCCTTGGCGGCGGCGAGGCGCTGCGCAACGTCGTCCCAGTTGATGACGTTCCACCACGCGTTGACGTAGTCGCCCTTCACGTTCTTGTACTGCAGGTAGAAGGCGTGCTCCCACATGTCGAGCTGCAGCACGGGCAGCTGGCCAACGGGCACGTTGGACTGCTGATCGAACAGCTGGTTGATGTTGAGTCGCTTGCCCAGCGTGTCCCAGACGAGCATGGCCCAGCCGGAGCCCTGCAGGCCGTTGGCGGCAGCGTTGAACTGCTTCTTGAAGCCCTCGAAGGAGCCGAAGTACTCGCCGATGGCGTCAGCGACGTCGCCCGTGGGCTCGCCGCCGCCGTCGGGCGACATGTTCTTCCAGAAGACGGAGTGGTTGATGTGGCCACCGAGGTGGAAGGCCAGATCCTTCTCCAGCTTGTTGACGGCGCCGAACTCGCCCTTCTCGCGGGCCTCGGCCAGCTGCTCGAGCGCAGCGTTGGCGCCAGCAACGTAGGCGGCATGGTGCTTGCTGTGGTGCAGCTCCATGATTTCGGGGGCGATGTGGGGCGCCAGTGCGCCGTAGTCGTAATCCAGATCGGGCAGGGTGTACGTCATGGGATGACTCCTTCAGGTAACTCGCGCCGAAGCGCGCCAACGTTTCCCATCCTATGCCCCCGAAATAGTCGCCGCTTCAACTTTTCAGGTGGCCTGCGTTCGCAGGACGCGAAAACCCTTCGCCGAAGCGACCCGCTCGGTGGGGAAACCCTCGTCCGTGAGCCAGCGCTGCAGCGAATCTCCACCCAGGTTCTTGCCCACCACCAACCAGGCGACACCATCAGGTTTCAGCCGCGGCAGCCACATCTTCAACAGCTCGTGCAGCGCCTGCTTCCCGATGCGGATGGGCGGATTGGACCAGATCTCGTCGTAGCGCGTGACAGGGTCGATCTCCTCAGGCCCGACGGCGTGCACCCGCTCCGCGACCCCATGACGCTCGGCGTTCATCCGGGTCAGCTCCACGGCGCGGCCGTTGACGTCCACCGCGTCGACGGTGATGCCCGGCGCCGCGACCGCCAGCCCCACGGCGATGGTGCCCACCCCGCAGCCCAGATCCAGCACGTGGCCCGTCGACGGCGGCTCCACCTCGCGCAGCAGCACCCGCGTGCCGAGATCCAGGCCGTCACCCGAGAACACGCCGCGGGCGGCCGTGAACGTGAGGCTGTTGCCGAAGATCGTCGCATCGAACTCGTGCGTGACCAGGGGCTCATCTGGCGTGTGGAAGTAGTGGCTCATCGATCCTCCAGAGAGCGCATGGCGCGGGATTCTTCGGCGCGGGCGGCCAGCTGATCGTCGGCGGGGTAACCCACCTCTTCCAAGGTGAGCCCGCGGGCGGGCATCACGTGCACGTCGCCGTGCCGCACCGGGCTGGCCGCCACGTCCTCCAGCCAGGAGAGGGTGCGGCGCCCCTCGGCCACCGCTGCCAGCGCGCCCACCAGCGAGCGCACCATGGAGTGGCAGAAGGCATCGGCCAGTAGGTGGACCTCGACGGTGCCGTCGGGTTGGCGAGCAGCGCTCAGCTCCCGCAGCTCACGAATGGTGGTGGCGCCGTCCCGTGGTTTGCAGAAGGGCGCGAAATCCCGCAGCCCGATCAGGAGCTCGGCGCCGGCGTTCAGCGCGCCCAAGTCGAGCGGATGCTTCATGGGCGTCACGTGGGAGCGCAGCAGCGGATCCGGCACGCCGTCGGCCATCCGGTAGCAATAGCGGCGCCAGATGGCCGAGAAGCGGGCGTCGAACCCTTCGGGGGCAACCCGCACGCTGCGGATGGCAATGTCGTCTGGCAGCACCCGCCGTAGCCGATGCTGCAGCACGGCTGAGGGGTCCTCGGGCAGGTCCAGATCCACGTGGCACGTCTGGCGCCGGGCGTGCACTCCGGCGTCGGTGCGGCCCGCCACCACGAGCGTCGGGGATTCAGGGAGGCGCAACACCTTGCCGATCCACTCCTCGAGGGTGCCCTGCACGGTGCGCAACCCCGGCTGGCTGGCCCAGCCGTGGAAATCCGTGCCGTCGTAGGCCAACTCAATCCTGAGGCGCATCCGCCCTCCGGTAGGTCAGGTCGAAGACTGCGCGGCCGGCTGCCAGCCCCCGTGCCTCGTACTTGGTGACGGGGCGCTCCTCAAGCCTGGGTGCCCAGCCGTCGTGCACGTTGACGAGGCCGGGGTGGGCGTCGAGGTGCTCGCGCATCCAGAGCGCGTAATCCTCCCAGTCGGTCGCCAGCCGCCACACACCGCCAGGCGCGAGCTTCGCTGTCACCACATCCGCGAAATCCGTGCCCACGAGGCGGCGCTTGTGGTGCCGCTTCTTGTGCCACGGGTCCGCGAAGAAGGTCCAGAGCTCGGTCACCGAGTCGTCGTCGATCAGCTTGGCCATGGCCTGCGCACCGTCCACCAGCGCGACCCGCACGTTGGTGACGCCTTCGCGCCCGATGCGCCCCAGCGTGGAGGCGACGGCGGGCTCGAACACCTCGAACGCCACCACGTTGGACTCTGGGCGGCCAGCCGCCATGGGCACCAGCGAATCCCCGGCGCCCGAGCCGATCTCGACGATCATGGGGGCTTGACGCCCGAACTCCGCAGCCCAGTCCACGGTGGCGCCGTCGGCGACCGAGGTGTCCATCTCGCCGTGCGGCACGGTGATCACGAACTGTTGGGCGTAGCGCTCCCACGCCTTGGTCTGCGATTCGTTCATGCGGGTGCTGCGGCGCACGAAACTGACGACGTCGCGGTGGGGGCGTGGAGGGCGGATTGTCACCGGGCAAGCCTACCGTTGAAGGCGAGTTCTACACTGGGTAGTGCTGACCGACACACGAGGAGTCAATCCATGCGTACCGTGCTCAACATCATCTGGGTCATCCTGGGCGGCTTCTGGCTCGCCCTCGGCTATGTCCTGGCTGGCGTCATCGCCTGCCTGCTGATCGTCACCATCCCCGTGGGGCTCGCGTCGTTCCGCATGGCCAACTACGTGCTGTGGCCCTTCGGCCGCACGGTGGAGCCCAAGCCGGGCGCTGGCTGGGGTTCCGCGCTCATGAACGCCGTCTGGTTCGTCATCGCTGGCTGGTGGCTGGCGCTGCTGCACGTCCTCTCCGCGCTGGCACAGACCCTGACCATCGTCGGCATCGCCAACGCCTGGGTCTCGCTGAAGATGATCCCCGTAACGTGCTTCCCCTTCGGCAAGCGCATCGTGAGTTCTGGCGGAATCTTATAATCACCAGAGGGGAGCGACAGGCTCCCACGTGCCGGGCTCAGACAGCTCGCCCATCTCGGCGGTGACTCCGCCGGGCCCGATGGAGGCCACCACCGCCAGCAGCGACATGGTGGGGAAGCCGTGCGGGCGGTTGTCGCGGATGAGGGCGCGGTCGTCCGTGGGTTCCAACTGCTGACTACCGTGGTCAAGCACCTTGGCCCACTCCGTCCACCAGCGCACGCCCTCCGTGGGGGCATCGCTGAACATCGGCAGCCAGTGCGCGATGCGCGCCGCTGAATAGTCGTTGACATCGGAGTGCGCGATCATGTGCGTGCCCGGGTCAAGGTCGACGACGGTGGGCTCGCCGCCCTCCCACGAGGTGACCTGCACACCGTCGAACGTGGCCTCCACCAGGTTGAAGCCCAGGGTGGTGAGTGGGTTGGGCAGCGTTTCGCCGGTCAGCGATCCGAGTACCAGATGCCCCCGGGTGGTGGGCATCACGCCCTCCGGCGGACCTCCTGCCCGGTTCAGCAGCACGCTGAGCTGACGTTCGTTGTAGGCCAGCCACGCGCCGCCTGCCAACTCGTCCTGGATTCCGGTGATCTCGGGGTGCTCAGGCCACCATTGACCGAGCGGGCGCCACGGCCGTTTGGGATCTTCATCGCGGATGGCCAGCACCCGAACTCGGCCCGGCCCAGGCTCTGGAACGCGGATCACCACGGTACACATGGCACGTCAGCCTACCCGGATGGAAGAATCAGGGCATGAACATTGTGGTGGGAGTCACGGGCGGCATCGCGGCGTACAAGGCCGTGCAGTTGGTGCGGTTGCTGATCGGTGACGGGCACGAGGTGCACGTGGTGCCCACGGAGGACGCGCTGCGTTTCGTGGGTCTGCCCACGTGGGAGGCGATCAGCCGCAACCCCGTGACCACCTCCGTGCACGACGACGTGCCCCGAGTCCGGCACGTGGCACTCGGTCAGAACGCGGATCTCGTCATCGTGGCCCCCGCCACCGCCAACACGCTGGCCTCGATGGCCGCGGGCCTGGCGTCGGATCTGCTGGGCACCACCCTGCTGGCCACGCAGGCACCCGTGCTGGTGGCGCCCGCCATGCACACCGAGATGTGGCTGCACCCCGCCACCCAGGCAAACATGGCCACGCTCACCGCCCGGGGCGTGCACGTCGTCGGCCCAGACGACGGCCCGCTCACTGGCGGGGATTCCGGCCCGGGGCGGATGAGTGAGCCTGAGGCCATCCATGCCGCGGCCAACGCGCTCATGGCGTGCAAGCAGGATCTGGCTGGCCTCACCATCGCCATCTCTGCGGGCGGCACCCGTGAGCCCATCGACCCGGTGCGCTACCTCGGCAACCGCTCCAGCGGCAAGCAGGGCGTCGCCCTCGCCCGCGCCGCTGCGGAGCGCGGCGCTAGGGTGCTGCTGGCCGCCACCAACGTCGAGGTGGATGTGTTTCGAGAGGCGCAGATCCCCGCCG
>JAUNUF010000076.1 GCA_030538315.1 Propionibacteriaceae bacterium | reverse complement strand
CCAAGGGGTGACGCGTTACCAGCAGCACGGTGGCTGCCGCGAAAGAGGAGACAAGCAATGTCCGCAACTACTACTGAGGCCCGGCCGGCCCGCGAATTCCGTCCATTCGGAATGCGCGACAAGGTCGGCTACATGTTCGGTGACTTCGGCAACGACTTCACCTTCATCCTGCAGGCCTTCTACTTCATGATCTTCTACACCAACGTGGTGGGTGTGAATCCGGTCCACGTTGGCCTCCTCCTCGCGGTGGCCCGCCTGTTTGACGGCTTCACGGACATTGGCATGGGCATCCTCGTGGACCGTCTCCCGGTGAAGGCCAACAAGCCCAAGTTCAAGCGCTGGATCAAGTACATCGCCATCCCCGTGGCCATCGCCTCTGCGCTGATGTACATGTCTTTCGTTGGGGATTTTGACAGCTACACGATGAAGATCGTCTGGATGTCAGCCACCTACTTCCTGTGGGGCTCGATCCTGTACACCGCGATCAACATTCCGTACGGCTCGATGGCCTCCGTGGTTTCCGACAACCCCGATTACCGCGCGCAGCTGTCCGTGTGGCGCTCCACCGGCGCCAACCTGGCGGTCCTCGCAATCACCACCTCTCTGCCTCTTCTCATTTACGCCAAGAACGACGCCGGTGTCCCCGTACTGGTTGGAGAGCGCATGACCATCGCCGCGGCGGTGTGTGCTGTTCTGGCGGTCATCTGCTACGCGCTGTGCTACGTCCTCGTCACCGAGCGTGTCGAGTCGAAGATCAAGAGTAAGGAGGAGGGCGGCGCCGGCATCGGCAAGATGCTCGCTTCCGTTGTCTCGAACCGTGCACTCCTCGGTCTCATCGTTGCGGCGCTGCTGCTGCTGCTGGCCAACCTGTTCCTCGGCAGCATGCTGGGGTATCTGTTCCTGAACGTTTTTGGTGACGGCAAGCTCCAGGCGGGTGCCTCGCTGGCGGGCATCCTGCCCTCCTTCATCCTGATTATCCTCGCCCCGTGGATGTCGAAGAAGTTCGGCAAGGCCGAGTCTGCCGCAGTTGCCATGATCGTCGGCGGTGTCGTCCTCCTCGTGGCCTACTTCCTCAAGCCGGAGAACGCATGGGTCTGGATCGCCTTCTACGCCGTCGCCATGTTCTGCATCTCGATCTTCAACTTCCTGGTGTGGGCGTTCATCACCGACGTCATCGACTACCAGGAAGTTCGTACCGGCCAGCGTGACGACGGCACTGTGTACGCCGTCTACAGCTGGGCACGCAAGCTGGGTCAGGCCGGTTCGGCAGCCCTCTCCGGTGTTGTCCTCGGCGCTATTGGCTTCAACTCCACAGCCGCCCAGGCTGGCGAACTGCAGGAGCCCGCGGTGATCGACGGCATCTACTTCATCACCAACGTGTTCCCCGCTATCGGCACCATTCTGGTGGGCTTGGCGCTCCTGTTCCTCTACCCGCTGAAGAAGAAGCGCGTGGACGAGAACACCGCGATCCTTCGTGAGCGTCGTGCCACGGCTGCCAATCCCTCGGACGAGATCACTGATCCCTACGAGAACGTGACCGCAGATCCCGGCGCAGGCGACCACCTGCCCGGCCAGGCCCTCCCCCCGGAGGTTGCTGACGGTGATGAGCAGCTGAAGTTCTGATCCTCAACAAGACAAACGGCCCGCACTTCGGTGCGGGCCGTTTTCGGTATCTGAGGAGCGTCCCGCGACGAAGTCGCCGGATGCTCACGAAGGACGGCCAAGCGTGCGAGCGACCCCGGCCCGCTATCAGTTTGCCGCTGCAAGCCTGGGCCATGGATGGTGATGCTGGGTGGCAACTACGACGGCAGGTGGGTGCGTGGCGGGGGCCGTTGGTGGCCGTCAGCTGGGTGAACGGGTGGTCGGACGATGCCAAAGTTCACAGTCAGATTCCAGTGAGCACCTGACTGTGAACTTTGACAGCGAGCACGACGTCAAAGTTCACACTGACATGCGCCATCGAATCTGACTGTGAGTTTTGGTAGCGTCCCGCCCGCCCGCAGGCGACCAAGCAGCGCCGCTCCGCGCCCACCTGCCGTCGTTGCTGCCTCGCTCAGCGCAACCACCCAGCGCTTCGGCTTTCAGCGCGTGATCGACGCGGGCTCTGGCGTGATTGAACGCTGGCGTCCTTCGACCGGACGCGCTGCTCGCAAGCTCGCAGGCGCCCGGCTCAGGGACCGCGGACGGCCCTTCGTCGGATCGCGCCGGCGATCAGGCGGGGAGTTGGCCCCTCTGGTCCTCAGTGCGGTGCAGGAGTTCGCCGGCGCGGGGGACGACCAAGGTGTCCGGGTCGGCCTTCATCGCCTCGATGTCCACCTCGGCGGGATCCAGGTAGTTCAGGCTGATCGCCTCCACCACCTCGCGGGGGATGCCCGTCGCCAGGGTCACCGTCACGCGGTTGGTCTCGACGCCCGTCTCGGGGTCGTAATCTCCCAGGCCGCGCAGGTGCGTCGAGTGCGCCAACTCGCCCCACGGATGGTCCTTGAACTTGTCCCACTGGCCCACGAAGTACTGACGGTTGTGGTAGCCGATCTCCTCGATGCCCGGGTGCATCACGGAGACCTCCTTGATGTGCGGGGCGTAGATGATCAGCTCGCCGCCGTCGGCGACGACGGGCTCCATCTTGTAGAAGCCCTTCGCGCCCGTCCACATGTCCTCGTACATCTCGGGGATGAGAGACAGCACGCGCTTGTACGCGTGCGGCACGTACTTCACGTGCACCTGGCTGGAGACCTCGGCGCAGGCCTCCCAGGAGGCGCGGGTGTCGCCGAACGACATGAACTGAAGGTCGTCTGCGCCCGGCTTGACGATCATGCCGAGCAGCAGCTTCGTCGAGGGGACGAGGGCCGCCGCCGCGTCGATCATCTGGCGCACGGGCGTGATGCCCACGGCGCCGATCATCTCGTAGCTGGTGATCAGCGCGCCCACCCAGTGGGACATGTCGATCACGTCGTGGCCGCTCAGGCCCGGGAAGAAGTACTTGTTGCCGCCGGAGATGCCCACCACTTCGTGGGGGAGGACGGGGCCGAGCACCAGCGAGATGTCGGTGTCCACCACCATCTTGTTGACCAGCACGGTCATGGGGCGGTCGGTGAGCCGGCCGTCGGTCAGCTCGCCGATGGTCTCGGCGGGGATGGTGCCCAGGTTGGCGAAGGTGTCGTCGTTGCGCCAATCGTGGTTGTGGATCTCCCAGCCGGGGTAGGTCTCCTCGAACTTGCCGGGCTCAGACCCCATGAGGCGGCCGATGGCCTCGTCGCTCATGTAGTCGTGGGTGCCGAGCGCGATGACCACGCGCACATCCTTCGGGCGGTCGCCCAGGGCTTCGTGGATGTACTTCGACACCTTGTCGACGGGGGCGTGGCGCGTGCCGTCCGGCACGACGAGCGTGACGCGCTTGCCGTCGAAGTCGTAGGCGCCCAGCTGCTCGAGCACGAACGCGCGGATCTGATCATCGGTGAGGATCTCGGAAGGCCCGCCGATGGAGGCGGTGTCGTCGAGACCGGGGTACAGCTTCGTCATGTGGCAAGGCTACTCGGGGTCGTTGAGCGCCAGAGCGGGTTGCCTTGGGTTGCCGCGGAGGGGTGGGGAAATAAACCTGCCTTATTCCTGCAGATGTCGCCCATGTGGGGACATCTGCAGGAATAAGGCAGGTGTAGAAATGGTCACCGGGTTTCGACACCGGCTCGCAGAGCTCGCCGGGCTCAACCAGCGTCACGCAACGGGTTCCGACTCGACGCTCGCAAGACTCGCGTCGGCTCAACCAGCGTTACCGCTGGACGCGGGCGTTGCCCTCCCAGATGGACCAGACCTGAGCCTCGTCGGCAGGAGCGCCGTAGTCATGCGTCGACGTGGCCGCCAACGCGCCGGTGGCCCAGCCGAACTGCATGCACTTCTCAACCGACCAGCCCTTGAGCAGGCCGTACAGCACGCCGCCGACGGAGCCGTCGCCGCCGCCGATGCGGTCGATGACGTCGATGTCGCGGAGTTCTGCCACGTTGAAGCCGTCCTCGCCCCACAGGATCATGCCCCAGCGGTGGTGGTTGGCCGAGACGACCTCACGCAGCGACGTGCCGATGATCTGCGCTGCCGGATAGGCCTCGCGGATCCGGCCGATCATCTCCTTGAACTGTTCGATCTCCTCATCGATGTCCTGACCGCCGGCTTCGGGGCCCTGGATGCCCAGGCACAGCTGGAAATCCTCCTCGTTGCCGTAGAGGACATCGCACAGGCTGGCGATCTCAGCGAACGCGGCGCCCAACTCGTCCTCGCGGCCGGTCCAGAAGGACTTGCGGTAGTTGAGGTCGAAGCTGATGGCCGTGCCATGTTCCTTGGCCTTGCGTGCCAGCTCGACGCAGAACGCCGAGGTCTTCGGCGACAGCGCGGCCACCAGGCCGGACAGGTGGAGGATCTTGACGCCCTCTTCAGCGAAGAGCTTGTCGAGGTCGAAGTCATCGACGGACAGGTCGAGGCCCACCTCACCAGCGCGGTCGTTCCAGACCCGCGGGGCGCGCCCGCCGAAACCGGAATCAGCGATGTTGAACTGGTGGCGGTTGCCCCAGGCGTCGCCCTGCGGGACGTCCGGGCCCTCGTAGGCCATGCCGCGCGAGCGCAGATCGGCCTTGATGAAGGCGGAGACGGGGGAACCCTCCACGAAGCGGGTGAGCACCTTGGTGGGCATCCCCAGGTAGGAGGCCACCGACGCGACGTTGGTCTCTGCCGACGTGGCGTGCATCAGGTAGCGGCTCGAGGTGTGCACCGGCTGCCGGTTCTCAGGGGTGATGCGCACGCCAATCGATGTGGGCACCACCAGCGCCCAACGGGCATCTTCGCGGAGCTGCATCAGCCCTCCACCTCGTTGCGCTCATCCGTGGCCCACAGCACGTGGAAGGAGCCCTCGGCGTCGATGCGCTTGTAGGTGTGGGCGCCGAAGTAGTCACGCTGACCCTGGATGAGGGCGGCGGGCAGGCGCTCGCTGCGCACGCCGTCGTAGTAGGACAGCGACGACGAGAACACCGGGGCCGGCACGCCGTGCAGTGCGGACAGGCTGACGATGCGGCGCCAGGACGGCAGCGCGGCGATCACCTTGTCGTAGAAGTACTTGTCAGCGATGAGCAAGGGCAGCTCGGGGGTGGCCTCGTAGGCGCGGGTGACCTCGCCCAGGAAGCGGGCGCGGATGATGCAGCCGGCGCGCCAGATGCGGGCCATGTCGGCCAGGCTGATGTCCCAGTCGTACTCCGCGGCGGCGGCCTGGATCAGGTTGAAGCCCTGGCTGTAGGCAACCAGCTTCGACGCGTAGAGGGCCTGGCGCACGTCCTCGATGAAGGCGTCGCGATCCTCGACGTTCCACTCGGCGGCCTCGGCCTCGAAGCCCTTGGCGCCTTCGCGCTGCACGGGCGACGACGACAGGCCGCGGGCGAACGTGGCTTCGCCGATGCCGGTGACCGGCACGCCGAGATCGAGTGCGGTCTGGGTGGTCCAGGCGCCGGTGCCCTTCTGGCCAGCGGCGTCGACGATCACGTCGACGAGTGCCTTGCCGGTGCGGGCGTCCACCTGACGCAGCACCTCGACGGAGACCTCCATGAGGTAGGAGTCGAGGTCGCCCTTGTTCCACTCGGCGAAGATGTCGGCGATCTCCGCGGGGGAGAGGCCGAGTGCGCGGCGGAGGAGGTCGTAGGCCTCGCCGATGACCTGCATGTCGGCGTACTCGATGCCGTTGTGCACCATCTTGACGAAGTGGCCGGCGCCGTCGGCGCCCACGTGCGTGCAGCAGGGTTCGCCGTCGACATGCGCGGAGATGGATTCCAGCATGGGGCCAAGGCGCTTGTAGGACTCGACGGAGCCGCCGGGCATGATCGAAGGGCCGAGCAGGGCGCCCTCTTCGCCACCGGAGACGCCGCAGCCCACGAAGTGGAGGCCGCGCGCGCGGAGATCGGCTTCACGACGGCGGGTGTCGGAGAACAGTGCGTTGCCGCAATCCACGATGATGTCGCCCTCGTCCATGCGGGAAGCGAGTTCCTCGATCACGGCATCGGTGGCGGCGCCGGCCTGCACCATGATGATGGCGACGCGCGGCTTGCTCAGCGAGGAGACGAAGTCGTCCATGGATTCGCCGGGGATGAAGGTGCCCTCGTGGCCGTGCTCGTCGAAGACGGATTCGGTCTTGGCGGAGGTGCGGTTGTGGATGGCCACCTTGTGGCCGTGGCGGGCGAGGTTGCGGGCCAGATTCGAGCCCATGACGCCCATGCCGGTGACGCCAATGTCAGCGCTGGAGGGGGTGGGGGTGGCGAGTGCCATCGCGTGCTCCTTTAAGCAGATGTGAGGTGCTTCCAACCCTGCCTTCTCGCCCCCGCTTCGTCAGGTATTGCCATAAGTTGCCAGCCGGTGGGAGGTTGGCAACATAGGGCAACTTCCCCGTCGTGCCCCCGAAGTTTGGTGGAGTGAAGGCGTAACCCCACACAGCATTGGAGCGACTCATGGTGGATCTCAAAGCCCAGCCCTTCAACCTTGATGACGACGGTGTCGCCTGGGTTGAGCAGACCATTGCCAACATGACCGATGAGGAAAAGATCGGTCAGCTCTTCGTCAACATGGGCGCCTCGCGCACCGAGGAGTACCTCACCAGCGTGCTCGACACCTACCACATCGGCGCCGTGCGCTATCAGCCCTCGACGGCGGAAGAGGTGTGGGAGCAGAACAACATCCTGCAGTCCAACTCCAAGATTCCCATGCTGATCGCCGCCAACACCGAGGCCGGCGGCAACGGCGCGGCCACCGATGGCACCTACGTCGGCTGGGAAGCCAAGATCGGCGCCACGGGCGATGCCAAGTACGCCTACGAACTGGGCCGCATCTCCGGCATCGAGGCCTCCGCCGTTGGCTGCAACTGGAGCTTCGCGCCCATCGTCGACATCTACAAGAACTGGCGCAACCCCATCGTGTCGCGCCGCACCTGGGGCGAGGACACCGACATGGTGCTCGAGATGTCGCTGGCCTACATGAAGGGCATCCAGGAATCCGGCATCGCGCCCGCCGCCAAGCACTGGCCCGGCGACGGCATCGACGAGCGTGACCAGCACCTCTCCCACGCCCCCAACTGGCTGTCCACCGAGGAGTGGGACGCCTCCTTCGGCAAGCTCTACAAGGGCCTGTTCGACGCCGGCCTGCCGTCGATCATGACCGGCCACATCGCGCTGCCCTCGTACCAGAAGCACTTCAACCCGGACATGACCGACGAGGACATCCTCCCGGCCACCATCTCCAAGGAGATCAACACCAACCTCCTGCGTGAGAAGCTGGGCTTCAACGGCGTCGTCGTCACTGACGCCTCGCACATGGTGGGCCTGACCGGCGCCGGCAAGCGCTCCGACCTGCTGCCCATGGCCATCGAGGCTGGCTGTGATCTCTGGCTGTTCTTCAACGATCCCGATGAGGATTTCCAGTGGATGATGGAGGGCTGGAAGAGCGGAAAGCTCTCCGACAAGCGCCTCCACGAGGCCCTCACCCGCATCCTGGGCCTGAAGGCCATGCTCGGCCTCCACAAGAAGCCCGGCAACGAGCTGCTGCTGCCCAAGGAAGAGGCGCTCGCGAAGATCGCGCTGCCTGAGCACCAGAAGATCGCCGAAGAGGTGGCGGATCGCGCCATCGCTCTGGTGAAGAACAAGCAGCCCGAGAACCTGCCCATGTCGACGGAGAAGTACCCCCGCGTGCTCGTCGTGCCGATCGGTGCCGCACCCAGCCCGTTCGCCATGATGGCCGAAGGCGCAGGCGGCCACCCGGCCGACGAGGTGGCCGAGAAGCTGCGCGAGCGCGGCTACCAGGCTGACCGCTACGAATCCCAGCTCGACAAGATCAAGGGCAAGACCCCCGACGAGATCCGCGCGATCCTGAAGGACGCCTACTCCGGCAAGTCCGCCATCGCGGATCTCACCGACAACTACGACCTCGTGCTCTCCGTCGCCAACATCACCGGCCTCGGCCAGGCCATTGAGCGCCCCTACTGGCCCGGCACCAAGGGCACCCTCGACATGCCCTGGTACGTGCACGAGATCCCCACCATCCTCGTGTCGACGGCGTCGCCCAACGTGCTGGCCGACATGCCGCAGGTGAAGACCTACGTCAGCGCCTTCGATGACAAGGGCTTCAACCTCGACATCCTGCTGGACAAGCTGGAGGGCAAGAGCGAATTCCACGGCGTGCCCGCCAACGAAATGTTCGTCTTCCCTGACACCCACATCTGATCGGAGCCAAGAATCATGACTGACACGAAGATGCCCGAGCGGGCACAGGTCCTGGTGGATTTCCAGCCGAAGAAGAAGTTCTTCGTCGGGATCGATTCCGACGGCTGCGCCATGGACGCCATGGACATCAAGCACCAGGAGTGCTTCACGCCCTCCTACATCAAGTACTTCAACCTGCAGGCCGCCTCCACCCTGGTGCGCGAGACGGCGCTGTTCGTCAACCTGTACTCCACCACGCGCGGCCAGAACCGCTGGGTTGCGTTGGCGCGGCTCTTCGAACTGCTCAAGCAGCGCCCCGAGGTGCTCGAGCGCGGGGTGAAGATCCCCGAGGGCAAGGAACTGCAGAAGTTCCTCGACTCCGGCTACCCCCGCTCAGACCGAGGCATTGCAGACTACGCCGCGAAACACCCGTCGGCAGAGATCGAGCAGTGCATCGAGTGGGGCAAGGGCGTCAACGAGCTCATCGCCTGGATGGTGCACGGTTGTGCGCCGTTCCCCGGCGTGCGCGAGGCGTTCGAGGCGATGGCTGATGACGTCGACTGCATGACGGTCTCCGCCACCCCCATGGAGGCCCTGGAGCGCGAATGGCACGAGCATGATCTGGCCAAGTACATGGAGGTCATCGCCGGCCAGGAGATGGGTTCCAAGGCAGAGCACGTGCGCTGGGCCGCCAAGGGCAAGTACGACGACGACAACATCATGCTCATCGGCGACGCCCCGGGCGACCGTGACTCCGCCTACTCCGAGGGCGTGCTGTTCTACCCGATCATCCCGGGCGAGGAGGCCGCCAGCTGGAAGCGGTTCCGCGAGGAGGCGCTGCCGCGCTTCCTGAACGGCACCTTCCGGGGCGAGTACCAGGATGCTCTCGTCGCTGAGTACGAGGCGCACCTGCCCGAGACCCCGCCGTGGCCCACGATCTGAGCCTCGTTTCGGCCTGAGCTGACCCAAGCAGAGCCAAGTTGTGCAGCAACTCCGCTGCACAACTTGGCTTTGCTTCGTCTCCTGGGCAGGTTCTAGGCGCGCCGACGGGGCCAACCCTGAGGGGCGGCCCTGAGAAGTCGTACGAAACCTCAGACTGAAGTAGGGGGTGGGTCAAGACGTTGGCCCGATGTGTGGCGACCCCCCTCCCGGCAAGGATGGTCACATGACCACTCTTGAAGCCCCGGCTCTGCGCCTACCGCGCACGAGCGTTGTCCCAACCAAGGGGGTGCGCATGGATGTTGAGAAGCTGAGCACGCCGTCGAATCCCGAACGGTCGCAGCGGATCAGGCGCCTCTTCCACATCATGACCCTCATCGGGTTGGCGGGCATCGTCGCCCTGGTCATCGCAGGGTTTGCCAGTGGTGTGCTCACGTCGGTGGCCTCGCTGCGTGAGTTCGTGGATGGCTTCGGGGTGTTGGCGCCCGTGGCGTTCATCCTGGCTGGCGCCCTTGAGGCCGTGTTCCCGGTGATTCCGGGCTCCGGCACCATCATCTCTGCACCGATCATCTTCGGCCAGGTGGAAGGCACGATCTACGCGTACCTGGCGACGGTGCTGGGCTCGATCATCGTGTTCGCCATCGCCCGTTTGGTGGGGCGAGACCTGCTCGTCGCCCGGTTCTCGCAGCGCACCATCGAGCGCTACGGCAAGTGGCTGGACCACCCCAAGTTCGTCAAGTACTTCGCCATCGCCATCGCGCTGCCGTTGGCGCCAGATGATGTGCTCTGCTACCTCGCGGGCTTCACCAAGATGCGCTGGCGCACCTACCTGCTGATCATCGTCCTGTGCAAGCCATGGGGCGTTCTCCTCTACACCACCGGCGTAATGGCCATTCTGAAGGCGGTTTTCCCATGGCTCGGTCTCTGACTCTCGTTCCGACGGCGGCCCCGGCGGCCAACGGCCTGCGGGTGTGCCTGTATTCGGGTGCCGGCCGGTTGATGGAGAAGAGCGGGGTGGGTTCCGCGATGCGGCATCAGGCGAAGATGCTGCTGGGTTTGGGTTCGCAAATCGTCAAGCTGTGGAAGCGGCCAGACATCGTGCAGCTCAACACGATCTTCCCGGATTCCGTGCTCGTGGGCGTGCTGGCCAAGGCGCTGGGCATCCCCGTCGTCGTCTTTGCGCACTCCACCCGTGAGGATTTCGAGCAGTCCTGGGTGGGGGCCCGCACGTTCGCCCCGCTGTTCGAGAAGTGGCTGGGTGTGGTCTACCGACGCGGCGACGTGGTGGTCACCCCCACGCCCTACTCGCGGGGAATCATCGAGAACTACCGCATCTCCGCGCCCATCCGCGTGCTCACCAACGGCGTCGACACCCGCTTCTTCTCTGGCGGAGCAGATGCCCGGGCGCGGTTCCGGCTGAAGCACGGCATCGCCGCCGACAAGAAGGTGGTGCTCAGCGTGGGCCACCTGATGGTACGCAAGGGCATTCTCGAATACATCGACCTGGCCCGCTCCATGCCCGAGGCAGATTTCTACTGGGCCGGCACCGCGCCCAATGCCGCGATGACGCCGGACGTGCGCGCCGCGCTGGGCAACGTCCCATCGAACCTGCATCTGCTGGGGCACATCGCGCCCGACGAGGTGCGCGACGCCTATGCCGGCGCGGACCTGTTCTGCTTCATGTCGCATGAGGAGACGCAGGGCATCGTCGTGCTGGAGGCGCTTTCCAGCGGCGTGCCGGTGCTGGTGCGCGACATCCCGGTGTACGACGAGTGGCTGCCGGAGGCCGTGGTACACCGGGCGTCGTCGACGGCGGCGTTCAAGGCGGTCGCTGAGGCGATCCTTGATGGCGAGGCGGCGGATCGCACCGACGCCGGGCGGGCGTTGGCGGCGCAGCATGATCTGCGTGCGGTGTCGACGGATCTCGCGGCCGTGCACGAGGAGCTGCTGCTGCGCACCACCTACCCGCATCTGCCCATCGCCGCCTGAGTCCGCCGTCGTCTCGCTTGGCCCATCGTTGCGCTTTGGCTGAGCGCCTGCCTTATGTGCCGACGCCTGTCCTAGTGGACGTAGCCTGCCTTGCTGGAAGAGGCGCCTGTGTTAATCGAGATGGCCTGCCCTATAGCGCTGGCCACCTTGATTAAGGCAGGCGCCTGTCTCCCCGGCCTCGTGTCAACCCCGCGTTTTGTGTGGGGGCAAGCGGGGGTGCTAGTCTTTGACGTCGGATCGAAAGACCCGAACTGCGCGTGTGGCGGAATGGCAGACGCGCCGGCTTCAGGTGCCGGTGCCCGCAAGGGCGTGGAGGTTCAACTCCTCTCACGCGCACAAATGTGATGTCTCAGGACATCGGAATAGCCTGAACCCTCATTTTGAGGGTTCAGGCTTCTTCTTTTTCTGGTTGATGGGCTGATAGTCCTTGTCAGGGTTGAGTGTGAGCTCTCGCAGGATTTCGCCGGTGGTGGCGTTGACGATGGTGATGTCGAGGTCCTGGATCAGCAGTTTGATGCAGGTTCCGGTGTAGGTCCGGCCGATGCCGATGTGGTGGAGTCGACCGGCGTGGCGGAGGGTGACCACGCCTTGGGAGTCAACGCGATCAGTGCGGACCCGGTCATGTGTCGTGGCGTTGCTGGTGGGGTCTGGTCCGGCTTTGGGTGTGGTGGTGTAGACCGCCGCAGGGGTGGCCCGGTGCGGTAGGGATCGGTGGGGTCGGCGGTGGTTGTACTCGTCTGTGAACTGATCGAGCAGGACCTGGAGGGCGGCGATCGTGGCGGGCTGCTCGGTCTGCGCGGTGAGCCATTTCTTCAAGGTCTGTTGGAACCGTTCGACTTTGCCTTGGGTTTGCGGGTGGTTCGGTTTGCCGTTCTTCTGGACGATGTGGCGGCGGGTGAGTTCGGCTTCGAGTTTGGTGCGTCCGCCCCTGCGGCCGATCCCGGCGAGGCGGACGGTGTAGACCATGCCGTTGTCGGTGAGGGTGGAGGCGGGGTTGCCGTGCTTGTCAGTGGCCTGTCGGAAGCTGTCGACGACGATGTCGGCGGTGACGCGTCGATGGGCGCTCAGGTGTAGGAGGTAGCGGGAGTGGTCGTCGATCCAACAAATGATTTCGGTGTCTGGTCCGGGGCGGCCGTCGCTGGTGGTCAGTCGGTAGTGGGTGAAGTCGGACTGCCAGCAGCCGTTGGGATGCTCGGCTTGGAAACTGCGATACGAACTCTTCGGCCGTTTGTCCGGGTCCGGTTCGACCAACTGGTGCCTGGTCAGGATCCGGTGGATGGTGGCCCGGTGCACACGGACATGA
>JAUNUF010000194.1 GCA_030538315.1 Propionibacteriaceae bacterium | reverse complement strand
TGAGCACCGGCAAGCCGAGCTCATCGGCCAGTTGGGCTACCGGTGAGGCGGTCAACTTCTTGCCCCGGCCCACCGGCGCATCCGGACGGGTGAGCACCGCCACCACCTCATGCCCGGCCGCCACGATCGCCCGAAGGCTCGGCAGCGCCACCGTCGGCGTGCCCGCGAAGATCACTCGCACCCTGCTCCCCTTTCCTTCATCACAGCCGCACCGGATCGACCCGGACCCGGATCGAGCCAGGCAGTTTGCGTGCCGAGCGCACCGCCGCGGCACCCTTCACCGCCGCGGTCAGTCGGGACGCTTGCGCCATCGGGACGCGCAGTGAGCCCTGCCAGACCGGCTCCTCCTGCCCCACGGCCCACGGGCCGGGACGCTCCACCGGTCCCAGCAACTCCAATTCATCGACCGGCGCCAACTCCGCCACCATCTCACCGATCGCGGATGCGCTGCCCTCGATGGTGATGAACTTCACTGCGGGCGGGTACCCGGCCTCCACCCGATCAGCCAATTCGCGCTCGGCGTGCGAGCCGGCGTCCAGGCGAACCAACGCCTGCAATGAGCGCACCTGCGAGGGCCCGACCGCACATACCGTGCCGCCCTCCGAACCCGGCCGCACCAGGGCGACGGCGTTGAACCAGCGCCGCACCGACTCCTCGGCAGCACGCAGATCCGGGCGTTCCAGCAAGCGGGTGGTGTCCAGCAGGATGGCGGCGGCATAACCGTGAGTGGCGGGCGGTTCCGCCCCGGGGGTGGCCACGACCAGAGCGGGTTGCTCCCCCACCTCGTCGACCACGCGATCCCCCGAGCTCTCCATCACCCGCACACCGGGGAAGGCCCGGCCCAGTTCCTCAACGGTTCGACCCGAGCCGATCACCGGCGCGCGCATCTGCGCGCCACCACAGACCGCGCACCGCCAATCTGTGATGATCCGACCGCACCAGCTGCAGTCCAGTCGCCGTCCCGCGTCCCCACGGTGCAGCCGCACCGGCCCGTGGCAGGCCGGGCCGCGCACCGGTGTGCGGCAGTTCTGGCAGGCCAGCGCTGGAAGATAGCCCGCCCGGGGCACCTGGACGAGCACCGGCCCGCTGGTCAAGCCGGTCCTGATGGCTTCGAAAGCGGCGGCGGGCAGCCGGCTGCTGCGGGCCCGTGGGTCACGCGCCAAGGCCTGGTCGGAGTCGCCGGCGCCCCGCACAGCGGCACAGCGGCGCCGTAGGTCGCCGGGCGCCAAGGCGATGGACCCCATCCAGCCGCGCTCGAGCCACGCCTGCACCTCACTGCTGCGGCCGTGACTGGCCAGCAGCAACGCGCACGATTCGGACGCAGCCCGCAGCGCGGCAACGTCGCGCGCATGCGGATACGGGGCGTGCGGGTCGGAGTGCAGGTCGTCGCCGTCGTCCCACAGACAGATCAGCCCCAGATCGTGCATCGGCGCATAGACCGCGGGCCGGGTGCCGACCACGATCCTGGCTTGGCCACGGCTGATGGCCAGATAGTTTCGGTAGCGAGCGGACGCCCCCAACTCGGCGTGCAACTCGGCGATCGCGCCCAGCCCGATCACCGGGGCCAATGCACCTCGCACCTGGGCGATATCCCGGGCGTCGGGACCCACGATGATCACGCCGCGCCCCGCCCGCAGGCTGGCGACGCTG
>JAUNUF010000075.1 GCA_030538315.1 Propionibacteriaceae bacterium | reverse complement strand
ACCAACGCGATGGGCTGCAACGTCACCGCATCGTGGCGTGCGCACCGCAAGGGCGCGTACTTCGCCAACCCCTGCTACACGCAGATCCACCCCACCTGCATCCCGGTGCACGGCGACACGCAGTCGAAGCTGACGCTCATGTCGGAGTCCCTGCGCAACGACGGCCGCATCTGGGTGCCCAAGCGTGCGGAAGACTGCGACAAGGATCCGCGTCAGATCGCCGAAGAGGATCGCGACTACTACCTGGAGCGCATCTACCCGGCGTTCGGCAACCTGGTGCCGCGTGACATCGCGTCCCGCCAGGCGAAGAACATGTGCGACGAGGGCCGCGGCGTCGGCCCAGCGGTCACCGAGCGCGACGCAGATGGCAACGAGCGCCAGATGCGCCGCGGCGTCTACCTCGACTTCTCCGATGCGATCAACCGCATGGGCCAGAAGGCCGTGGAGACGAAGTACGGCAACCTGTTCGACATGTACGCCCAGATCACCGGTGAGAACCCGTACGAGACGCCCATGCGCATCTACCCGGCTGTTCACTACACCATGGGTGGCCTGTGGGTTGACTACGATCTGCAGTCCTCCATCACCGGCCTGTACGTGACCGGTGAGGCGAACTTCTCGGATCACGGCGCCAACCGCCTGGGTGCTTCGGCGCTCATGCAGGGCCTCGCAGATGGGTACTTCGTGCTGCCCAACACCATCAACGACTACTTGGCTGCTGCTCCGTTCGACAAGGTCGGGCAGGATCACCCCGCCGTCGTCGAGGCGTTGGAATCCGCGAAGGGCCGCATTGACAAGCTGCTCAGCATCCAGGGCACCCGCTCCGTCGACTCCTACCACAAGGAACTCGGCAACATCATGTGGGAGTACTGCGGCATGGAACGTACCGAGGAGGGCCTCAAGAAGGCCATCGGCATGATCCGCGAACTGCGTGCAGATTTCTGGAGCAACGTCCGGGTGACCGGCGTCAACGAGGACTTCAACCAGGCCCTCGAGCGCGCTGGCCGCGTGGCAGATTTCATGGAGCTCGGTGAGCTCATGTGCATCGACGCGCTCCATCGTCGCGAATCCTGTGGCGGCCACTTCCGCGCCGAATCCCAGACCGAAGACGGAGAGGCGCTGCGTCACGACGACGAGTTCCTCTACGTCGGTGCCTGGCAGTGGGGCGGCGAGGGCGGCCAGCCCATCCTGCACCGCGAACCCCTCGTCTACAACGCCATCAAGCTGGTGGAACGGAGTTACAAGTGAAGCTCAAGCTGCGTATTTGGCGCCAGGCCGGCCCCAATGCGGCCGGCAAGATGGTCGACTACGACATCGACGGCGTGTCCGAAGATATGTCCTTCCTCGAGATGCTCGATCTTCTCAACGAGAAGCTCACCGAGCGCAACGAGGAGCCGGTGGCATTTGACCACGATTGCCGCGAAGGCATCTGTGGCATGTGTGGTGTCGTCATCAACGGCATCGCCCATGGTGGCGCGGAGTTCCGCACCACCACCTGCCAGCTGCACATGCGTTCCTTCCAGGACGGCGCCACGATCGACATCGAGCCCTGGCGCGCCGGTGCCTTCCCGGTGATCAAGGACCTCGCCGTCGACCGCACCGCGTTCGACCGCATCATCCAGGCCGGCGGCTTCATCTCTTCGAACACGGGTTCGGCGCCTGACGCGCACTCAACCCCTGCCCCGAAGCGTGAAGCCGACACCGCCTTCGACAACGCCACCTGCATCGGCTGCGGCGCCTGCGTCGCCGCCTGCCCGAACAGCTCCGCCATGCTGTTCACCTCGGCGAAGATCACGCACCTGGCGATGCTTCCTCAGGGTCAGCCTGAGCGCTACCGCCGCGTGAAGTCGATGGTGGCCCAGCACGACGAAGAGGGCTTCGGCAACTGCACCAACATCGGTGAGTGCGCAGCGGTCTGCCCGAAGGGCATCCCGCTCGAGTCCATCTCCCAGCTGAACCGTGACCTCATCAAGGCCATGTTCAAGGGCGACGGCAAGTAGTCACACAGCCACACGGAGGAGGGGCGGCGCTTCGGCGCCGTCCCTTTTTCCATTCCTGGACCCAAGGTGGCATAATGAACAGCCGTTGCCCACGCATGGGCAACCCCATTGCCAACAGCTCCTGCTACGGGGGGATCGTCTGGTGTGTGGTGGGCCAGAAAGACACCGCGGTGACCTGTAGCACTGACGGAAAGGTTTGAGATCATGACCAACCCGCTGATCCAAGAGATCAACAAGGCGTCGCTGCGCGACGACATTCCCGCGTTCCGCGCCGGTGACTCCGTCAAGGTGCACGTCCGCGTTGTGGAAGGCAACCGCTCCCGTATCCAGGTGTTCGCTGGCGTCGTCATCGCCCGCAACGCTGGTGGTGTGCAGGAAGCCTTCACCGTCCGCAAGGTGAGCTTCGGTGTGGGCGTCGAGCGTACGTTCCCGCTGCACTCGCCCATCATCGAGAAGATCGAGGTTGAGCGTCGGGGCGATGTGCGCCGCGCCAAGCTGTACTACCTGCGTGAGCTGCGTGGTAAGGCTGCCAAGATCCGCGAGAAGCGCTGATCGCCTGCTCACAGAGCATCAAGAAACCGCCGGGCCCACCAGCCCGGCGGTTTCGCTGTTCTGGGCTGTCGAGGCCTGACGGTATGCTCTGGGGAGCGATCCAGCGTTCGAAGGAATGATCCGTGGCATCCACCACCGACCCGATTGACTCAACCCCTGATGAGGGTGCCCCCGCTGAGGGTGCCCCGGAGCAGAAACCCGTCACCTTTGGGCGCCGGGTGCTGGGTTGGCTCACCGAAGGCGTCCTCATCATCGTGGGGGCCATCGTGATCGCCACGCTCCTGCGCACCTTCGTGGGCCAGATGTTCGTCATCCCGTCCGGATCCATGGAGAACACGCTCCAGCCCTCAGACAGGGTGCTGGTGGCCAAGTTCGGCGGTTTCCAGCGGGGCGATGTGGTCGTCTTCGAGGACCCGGGAAGTTGGCTGACTCCACAACCCCGCAGCACGAACCCCGTCAAGACTGCGCTGGAGTTCGTGGGCGTGCTGCCCAATTCTGGCACCGAGCACCTCATCAAGCGGGTCATCGGCATGCCTGGAGATCACGTTCGCACGCAAGAGGGCGGCTACCTTGAGGTCAACGGTGAGCGGCTCGACGAGTCTGCCTACCTGTATGCCCAGGATGGCCTGCAGGTGGCGCCGTTCACGGTGCCGTTCGACATCATCGTGCCCAAGGACGCCATCTTCGTGTTGGGCGACCACCGCAACGCCTCCAACGACTCTCGCTGCAGGCTGGCTGATGTTTCCCAGACGCCGGGTGCCAGCGCATTCGTCCCCGTCGACAAGGTGGTGGGTTCTGCGGTGGCCATCGTCGCGCCCCTGCCGCGGCTTTCCACGTTCAATCTGCCCGCCACCTTTGAGAACATTCCTGAGCCCGCCCAGCCCGCGCCAGACAAGCCTGATCTGATCCGCGTGGAGCCTGGCTGCTGATGATCCGTCCCGGCCGCGGTGCCTACGGATACGAACGCGCGCTGGTGCGCGCGGGGCTGGGCCCCGTCGCCGGAGCAGACGAGGCTGGTCGAGGTGCCTCGGCCGGCCCGCTGGTGGCCGCCGCCGTCATCCTCAACCCTGACAAGCCCATCAAGGGGCTTGACGATTCGAAGGCCCTCACGGCCGCCGCACGCGAACGGCTGTACGAAGAGATCATGAAGCGCGCCGTAGCTGTCGCCTGGGCCAGCGTCGATCCCGGTGAGTGCGACGAATTGGGGATGCACCAGGCGGATCTTCATGGATTGCGCCGTGCTGTCGGGCGGCTCGAGGTGCAGGCCGGCTTCGTGATGACCGACGGGTTCCCCGTTGACGGGCTCGGTGTTCCCGGCCTGGCCATCTGGAAGGGCGACAAGGTGGCGGCCTGCGTCTCCGCCGCTTCGATCGTCGCGAAGGTGACCAGAGACCGCATGATGACCGAGTTCGACATCACCTATCCGCAGTACGGCTTCGCGATCCACAAGGGCTACAACACACGGCTCCACCAGAGCGCTCTGGAGGAGCACGGCCCGTCGCCCATTCACCGGTGGTGCTTCGAGAACGTGCGGCTCAGCGCAGCTCGGCAATCGGCTAGAGTGAAACAACTATGAGTGCCGAGGATCTGGAGCAGTACGAGAGCAAGCTGGAGCTTGATCTGTACCGCGAGTACAAGGACGTCGTGTCGATCTTCACCTATGCGGTGGAGACGGAACGACGCTTCTATCTGTGCAATGCCGTCGATCTGAAGGTGCGCACTGAGGGCGGAGACGTCTACTACGAGGTGTCCATGGGGGATGCCTGGGTGTGGGACATGTACCGCCCGGCCCGGTTCGTGAAGTCAGCGAAGGTGCTGACCTTCCGAGATGTCTCCATCGAGGAGATCGCCCACTCCGAGCTTCAGGTGCCAGACAAGGAGTCCTGACTCGTCATTTCCCGTTTTCTGTGGATAACGGTGAATCGGGTGCACCTTTGACGATCAATGGGTCTGAGGTGATGACCCATGAACCACAAACAGACATTCGGGCGTCTGGGAGAACAACGAGCAACTGAGTACCTGCTGGAGTGCGGGTGGCAGATCCTTGAACGCAATTGGAGTTGCAAGGAGGGCGAAGCAGACATCATCGCGGTGGATCCAGACAAGAACGCCTTGGTGGTTGTCGAGGTGAAGACGCGGGCAGGCACCGGCTACGGCTCGCCACTGGAATCCATCACGTATGCGAAGGCCCGCAGGCTGCGCCAGTTGGCGGCTATCTACGCACGGCAGAGCAAGACCTTCTGGCCCAAGCTGCGGGTCGATGCCATCGGCATCCTGTGGCCCAAGGACGGCGGCAGCGAGATTCGCCATGCCCGAGGGATTGAGGAGCGGTGATCCTCTCTGCTTGGTCGGTGGCGCTCCAGGGCATCAGTGGCCATCCGGTTGAGGTGGAGGCCGCCGAAGGTGGAGGGCTGCCCCGCACGCAGATCGTGGGGCTGCCAGACAAGGCTCTGAACGAGGCCAAGGAGCGTGTGAAGGCAGCTGTCCGCGCCTGTGAGTACACGTGGCCGGATCAGCTGGTCACCATCAACCTGTCGCCAGCTGGCCTCCCAAAGGCGGGTACGCACTATGACCTGGCCATCGCGGTGGCGGCGCTCGGCACTCAGGGGTATATCAGCCACTCCAAGGCTGGGCGCACGGTGTTGCTGGGGGAGTTGGCGCTCGACGGCAGGGTGCGGCGGGTGCGCGGCATCCTGCCCGCGATGCTTGCCGCAGTGAAGGCGGGCTTCGACCGGGCGATCGTGCCCACCGGCCAGCAGGAGGAAGCCTCCCTCGTGCCGGGAATCACCGTGGAGGGAGCGGGCACGCTCACCGAGGTGGTCAAGCTCGTCAACGGGCTCACGGTGGACAACCCCACCGAGGCGGCGCCGCCGTCGGAGCCCCCGGCAGTAGGCCGCCCAGCCTTCGTGCCGGATCTGGCTGATGTGGTGGGGCATGCCGATGGCAAGTTCGCTCTGGAGGTTGCCGCCGCGGGGCGGCACCACCTTTTTCTCCACGGCCCGCCCGGGGTGGGCAAGACCATGCTGGCCGCGCGTCTGCCCTCCATCTTGCCTGATCTGGATTCGGATGAATCCGTGGAGGTTTCAGCGCTGCACTCCCTGGCTGGGCACGAACTCACGGGGTTGATCACCCGGCCACCTTTCGCGGATCCACACCACTCGACCACGCAGGTCGCCTTGGTGGGTGGCGGCTCGGGTGAGCTCAAGCCCGGCGCCATCTCGTTGGCCCACCGGGGTGTGCTCTTCCTCGATGAGTGCCCAGATTTCGGCAACAAGCTTGACGCGCTGCGAACCCCGTTGGAGAACGGTTGGATCAACGTGAGCCGCGCCCGCATGACAGCGAGATTCCCAGCTCGGTTCCAACTCGTGCTGGCCGCGAACCCGTGTCCGTGCGGCAAACATGGAGTGCAGGGGATGGATTGCTCCTGCGATTCGCTGAAGGTGCGCCGGTATCAGGAGCGGATCAGCGGCCCCATCCTTGACCGCATCGACATCAAGCATCAGATGGCCGGCATCAACCGGGTGCTGCTGGACGTGGAGAACGTTGCCCCGGAGCCGAGCGCCGAGGTGTTGTCTCGGGTGCTGGAGGCCAGGGAGCGGCAGCGGCACCGGCTGCGGCGCACCCCCTGGATCACCAACGGTGAGGTGGCGGGGCCGTACCTCCGCAAGCACCTGCCGTTGCCAGAGGATCTGGGGGTGCTCAACTCGGCGCTGCAGCGAGGCGCGATCAGCGCCCGCGGCGTCGACAAGGTGCTACGCCTCGCCTGGACACTGACGGATCTGGCGGGAGCAGACGAGATCACGGCCCGTGAGCTGCGGGCGGCGCTCCAGTTGCGCCAAGGAGAACAGGAGAGGGCGGCATGACCATCACCGAACGAGAGGCCCGCATGGCCTTGTGCGCGCTCACACCGCTGGGCCAGACCAACGTGGTGGAGGCATTGCACGAGTTTGGGCCAGAGGCGCTGTGGGAGGGCTTCCTCGCCCAGCCGGAGACCAATTGGGGGCGCCGGGCCCAAGCCGTCAACATTGAGGCCATCGCCAGAGCCACGCATCGGTGCGGTGCGCGATTCATCATCCCCGGAGATGATGAGTGGCCAGCCAGCCTCGCAGATCTCGACAGGGTAGAGGTTGGGGCGCAGACCGGCCAACCCTTTGGGCTGTGGGTCAAGGGCGCCCCTCTCCCAGAGTTCTCCGGTGGCGTGGCCATCGTCGGAGCACGAGCCTGCACCACCTACGGGGAGCATGCTGCCGTGACCTTGGCGGCTGATCTGGCCATGCAGGACAGACCCATCATCAGTGGGCTGGCCTACGGAGTGGATGCCGCCTCCCACAGAGGCGCGCTGGGGGTGCGCGGCACCACCCTCGCCGTCGTGGCGAGCGGGCTGGATGACCCGTATCCGTCGGCCAATGCGGCACTGGCCAGGCGCATCATGGAGACCGGCGCTGTCGTCTCCGAGATGCCGCCGGGGGAGCGGCCCAACCGGCACGCGTTCCTGGCCCGCAATCGGATGATCGCGGCGTTGGCGGATGCTGTGGTGGTGGTGGAAGCCGCGGCTCGCTCCGGCGCGAAGAACACCGCGTCATGGGGCAACGCGATGGGTAGGCCGGTGCTGGCGGTGCCGGGGCCCATCACCTCGTCGCTGTCCTCCACCCCGCACAAGCTGATCCGCGACGGCGAGGCCATCCTCGTAACGGGTGCCCAGGATGTGGAGGCGGTTCTGGCGCCCTTGGGCTCGGTGGAGGAACCCACTGGCCGTGGAGAGCAGCGCCCCATCGACCAGCTGCCGTTGCCGCTCTTCGAGATCCGTGAAGCGATCCGGGCCAAGGAGCAGGTCACTGCGGCTCAGCTCTCGGCCCGGACGGGGCAACCCATGATCGATGCCCTGTCCAACGCTGCAGAGTTGGTGGAAGCCGGCTGGCTGGATGAATCCGGCGGCCTCTTCTCGCTGCCCGCCAGGCGGTGATCACCGCCAGGCGGGGCTACCAAACATCACGATGTTGTTGAACACCCACTTGTCCTCCTGGGCGAACGAGTATCCGCCGCCGGCGCGTGGGCTGGCGGCGTAGACGGTGGAGAAGAGGTACGCGCGGCATGCTCCTTTGCCGGTGTTGGGGGTGTGGCACTCGGTGCGCCACTGCCGCCCACCAGACGTGAAGCCGGGGTCCATGTTGTGGCTGGCGAGGGGGTTGCCCGTCCAGGAGGATTCCGTCATGTACGGCAGGTAGGTGAGGTTGTTGAACGTCCAGCCGTCCTTGCGGACGAACCGCCCGTTCTCCTTCACCACCGTGGTGGCCCAGATCTCCGTGCGGCACCGTTCGGTCTTGGAGTACGGCTCGCAGGTGGTGCGCCACTTGCGGCCGTTGAGGTCATGATTGCCGGCCAGCGTGTAGGGGGCGGTGCGCTCAAAGCGGGGGATGATGCGGAAGAAGTCGATGGGCGCGAACGCCAGCACGGCCTGCGTCGTGGCCCGGACCCATTGGCCCTTCCCGACGCGAGACACAACTCCATTGGCGGCCTGCATCGTTTCCGCGTTGTAGGCCACTGCTCCCGCATCTGCGCCGCTCTTGACCTGTAGGCCGCTCACCCACATGCCCGCCTTCGTGACGAAGGCGGTTTCAAGATCTGCGAGGGCGGCGGCCGCGATCCCAGACGAGTTGGTGTTCTGGGTGGGCGTGTACTGCGGATCACCGGTGAATGCTCCAGAGGGCTTCTGCTGGGCCTTCAACCAGTTCACCGCCTTGGTGCGGGGGGCGTTGGCTGCCGCGATGCCCTTGGCCTCGGCCGCACGCAGCGCCATGATCATCATGGCCGTGCTGTCTGGATCTGGGGCAGCGCAGGATTTGTCGTCGAACACTCGGGAGAATGCGCCACTGGCGCATTGCTGCCCGGCCACGAAACCGACCGTGGATGTGGGGAGTTCACCGGTGCGGGCAAGCCCTATCATCCCGAAGGCCTGACCGAAGGGGAGAGTGCCCTCGATGTGCCCAGAGGCGGTCACCGAACTGCGGATGATCTGCTGCGGGTTCACGCCCCCGTAACTGGTGGTGCTCCGGCCAGCCGCGGCCAAGGTGACCAACGCCTTGGCCACCCTTCCCTTGTCTTGGGAAACGTTCTTGAAGCTCTTCCCCGCGGCGTCGATCCAGGAGTTGATGGTGGCACGCGACGCTCCACCTGCCATGCCTGCCAGCGCGGCATCCAGGGTGAGACCCAGATCTGGCTCGGTGCCGGTGGAGGACAGCGTGCCATCGGCGTTGGTCTGCTTGACCAGCCAGCTGACGGCGGTGGTGGCGTTGGGGCGCAGTGCACCGGAATCTGCGGCCGCTGGGCTGAGGCCCAACGGGGCCAGCAGCATGGCAGCGAGAGGGAGCGCCAACAGGCGGAAGCGTCGTTGCACTGGAGGATCCTTTCGGGTCAGGTGACACTATCACCGGCATGGACGCGGGCCATGCCGGAAGCTCTGCGGAGCACCGTCAGCACGGGACGGCCGACGATCAGCAGTGCGATGGTGGTGGTGATGGCACGGCCGGTGTCCCAACTGGCCGTGGAGGTGATCAGGGTGAACCAGCCGAAGCGCTGGAGATTCTCGAGGATGGGCGCGCCGGGAACGTAGTCGAGGCTGCTTCCGGTGCCGTCCACATCGATGCCCGCGATGAAGGGCCAGAACCACATGTTCATGAGGGCGCCGAAGGCGTAGGCGGCGATGATCCCCAACGCGATCAGCATCGCCATCTCGGCCTTTCCCTTCACCCGCTTGGGGAGTAGCCCGGCTGCCAAGCCCACCCATCCGGCGCACAGCATCTGGAAGGGCAGCCAAGGCCCCACCCCGGCGGTGAGGAGCCCGGACGCGAACAGCGAGGTGAAGCCCATCAGGTAGCCAAAGCCGGGCCCGAAGGCGCGCCCCGCGAGGATGAGCAGGAAGAACACGGATTCGATGCCAGCGGTGCCGGCGCCCAGAGCCGGACGGATCGCGGCGTTGATGGCGGACAGCACACCGAGTACGGCCAGCGATCTCGCGTCGAGACCGCCCTCGGTGACCTGGGCGATCACGAGGAGCAGGATGACAGGGAGGAGCGCAGCGAACACGAAGGGTGCATCGTCGGCATGCTGAGGCGCCACCCCTACGGCAGGGATGATCAGCGGCCAGCCGATCGCGAACAGCCCCAGCACGGTGGAGGCCGCAATGACGAGCCAGGTGCGCCAACCGATGGCCACGCCCACCACAGGAGGCGGGATGTTCAGCAGCTGTTCACTCGGCCGCATGGACAAACTCCTCGACCGTCAACAGGGGCGTGGGGTTGGCAACCTTCGCCACCTGGGTGGCCAGCAGCGCGGAACCTGCCAGGACCTGCCGGGTGGGGCCGTCTGAGACGATCTCGCCCTCCGCCATCACCACCACCCGCTCACACGTCTGGGCAACCATCTCCACATCGTGGGTGGCGATGAGCACCGTACGCCCCTCAGTGGCCATGTCCGCCACGATCTGGGCCAACGCCTCCTTCGCGGCGTAATCGAGGCCGCGGGTGGGTTCGTCCAGCAGCACCACCTGGGGGTTTCCGGCCAACTCCACAGCTAGCACGACGGCGAGCTTCTGGCCCTCGGACAGGTCTCGCGGGTGCGCCTCGGGCTCGATGTCTGGGACCAAGCGGCGCAGGAGAGCGAGCGTTGTTCCAGGGGGGACACCGCCCTCGGTGTCGCTCAGCTCGCACTCCGCCGCCACGGACGTCAGGTACAACAGATCTGAGGGCGTTTGCGGCACGAGTGAGATGCGGGCGCCGTCGGAGAGTGTCACGGTGCCGGCATCGCGCTGGCCTGCACCGTGCATCGCCCACATGAGGCTGGACTTGCCGCAGCCGTTGCGGCCCATGAGCGCGGTGACTTCGCCGGCGTGCAGCGTGAGATCTACGCCCGCGACGGCGACCTTGCTCCCGTAGCGCACCACGATTCCGTTGGCCGTGAGCTGGGGCGCCGTGCGTGGTTCAGCGGTGGGCTGCGCAGGCGGCTCGTCCGCCCATTGGCGGCGTTGCGGGCCCGCAAGCCTGCGCCCTTCTCGAATGGTCAGGGGGAGGGGCTGCCACCCCATTCGGGTGCCAAGTTCCACGAGCGGCGGCTTGATGGGGGAGATCTCGAGGATGTCGCGCGTGGCACCGTGGCGCACCTCGGAGCCCACCAGCAGCACCGAATCCGCGAACTCGATGACCCGCTCCATCCTGTGCTCGGCGATCACGACGGTGGTTCCGAGATCGCGCACGAGCCTGCTGACGATGGCGAGTACCTCTTCAGCGGCGATGGGGTCAAGGGCCGAGGTGGGTTCGTCCAGCACGAGCACCTTGGGGGAGCTGGCCAGCACGCTGCCGATCGCCACCCGCTGCTGCTGCCCCCCAGACAGAGTCCGGAGGTTGCGATCCCGCAGCTCGGCGATGCCCAACAGATCCAGCGTCTCCTCCACCCGACGGCGCATCTCAGCAGGCGCGAAACCCAACTGTTCCATGGAGTAGGCCAATTCCTCCTCCACAGTGTCGGTCACGAAGCCAGCCAGCGGATCCTGGCCCACATAGCCGACGGTGGTGGCCAATTCCCGCGGCTGCAGCAAGGTGGTGTCTGCGCCGTCGATGAACACCCGACCCGTGCGGATGCCGCCGGTGAACCGCGGAACCAGATTGTTGATGCAGCCCAACAGGGTGGACTTGCCGCTTCCCGTGGGGCCGACGACGAGGCACAGTTCGCCTTCTTCGATCTCGAAGCTGACACCCGACAGACGCAAGGTCTCGCTGCTGGCGTAGCGGAACGTGATGCCTTCGAAACGGATCATGCGGCGAGCCTCCTGGGGGTCACGAGGGCGGGCAGCGGAGTAAGGAAGGCCGGTAGCGCCGCCAGTACGAGCACGAGCAGCATTGGCAGGCTCAGTTCCGGCCAGGTGAACGGTTGGATGCTGGGGAAGAGAGCGGAGGCGTCGCCGTACTGCGCGATGAGGGTCAACACGACGGTGGTGGCCAGCCCGGAGCCGATCACCAGGCTTTCGGCGAGCCGCCAGCGGATGGGCCGGTACTGCGTGCGCTGCACAGTTCGGCCGGAAATCCAGAGGGCCGCAGCGGCAGCGGCGAGCCCAACGAGGAGCAGCGCGGTGGAAGCCATGGGGAAACCAAGCAGGTAGAAGTCTCGCGCCTTGGACAGGAATCGGTAGGCCCACACCGCGATCAGCGACATGGCCGCCAGCCCCAACCCCAGGGCGAGCAGCCGGTCACGCGAGCTGCCGGTGCCGGAACGTCCATATCCCCGAACGTCCATCGAGGCGGCCAAGGACAGGGATCGCTCCAGGGCATCCGAGAGGACGGGCACGATGATGGTCTCCACCACGCGCAGGCGCTGCCGTCGGGTTCGTGCCTCGGGGGATCGACGCAGGCGCCGAACCCGCACCACGCGCTGCGCTGATTCCGCCAGTTGGGGCAGGGCCGAGACCGCCACCACCATCACGGTGCCCAGCTCGTAGAGCGCGCCGGGGAGAGAGGCCAGCAGCTTCTTGGGGTTGGCCAGCGCGTTGGCGGCGCCCACGCAGATGATGATGGCGGCCAACCGCAGCCCGTCGTAGAGGCCGGTGAGAATGGCTTCGAGCGAGACCGGGCCGAGCAACCGGATGCCTTGGACCCAGCTCGGCAACGGGATGTGCGGCAAGGTGAACAGCACGGTGGCGCCGTCACCGCCACCGAACACAATGCGGAAGGCCACGCGCAGTATCACGATGAACAGCCCAAGCCACAGGTACAGCTTGAACGCCTTGGCCCAGGGGGTGTCAGCGCGCCTGGCAAACACCACGAGGCAGGCAACAGCGATGATTCCGATGATCAGCAGCGGATTGGAGGTCGACGACGCAGCCACCGCCAGCAGGATGGCCCATCCCCACCACGAGAACGGATGCAGCGGGCGGGGCAGTAGGTAGCGGCGGATCACTGGCCTCT
>JAUNUF010000074.1 GCA_030538315.1 Propionibacteriaceae bacterium | reverse complement strand
GCCACCGGGTGCTCGTTCCTCGCACCTGTGACGCTCAGGGACCAGCGCGTCGCTCCTCAGGAACCGTGCTACGCGCCTCGGCCGATTCCTCGGGGCAGCTTCTTCGGATCCCAGCCCAAACGCTGCTGCGCCTGCTCGAAGGCGAACCTGTCCGTCATGCCGCCCACATACGTGACGGCACCCCGAACCAAGTCGTCGCCGTGGTACTCCTGCGGCAAGGCGCGAGGGTTCTCAAGGTAGAAGTTCACCAGATCTCGCAGCACAGCGACGACAGTCACGGACTGGGCCACCGACTCCGGGCGGGTGTAGATCCGCTCGTAGTTGAACCGACGCAGCTCGGCGAGCGCCTCGGCCGTCACCGGATCCATGCCCACGGTGCCCGTGGTGGCGGTGGTCTCGATCACCGCGCCGATGAACGTGGCCAGCTGCTGGCGGCGCGTGGTGCCGGCGACCTCGCGGATCACCGCCGGCAGCTCGGACAGGTCGACGATGCCCGCGTAGACGGCGTCCTCGAGATCGTGGGCGCAATACGCGATCCGATCCGCCCAACTGACGATCTCGCCCTCGATCGTGGCCGGCGCCGGCCGCGACCATGAGTGGTTCCGGATCCCGTCCAGCGTCTCAGCCGTGAGGTTGAGCGGCTCCAGCACCACATCTGCGCCCCAGGGGCCATGGTCGTAGCCCGTCTCGATGAACGCGTCGAAGGCGTCCTCCGACGCATGGCCGCCTGGCCCGTGCCCACAGTCGTGCCCCAGAGCGATGGCGTCGGTCAGCGTCACGTTGACCCCGATGCCGCGGGCCATCGCGATGGCGCACTGCGCCACTTCGATGGCATGCGTCAAGCGGGTGCGCTGATGGTCTGTCGGGTAGACCACCACCTGGGTCTTGCCTGCCAGCCGACGAAATGCCGCCGAGTGGACGATCCGGTCACGGTCACGCTCGAAACAGGTGCGGAAGGGATCCGGCGCCTCCTCGAACGCGCGATTGCCCGCGCCGTCGGCAAACGTGGCCTCCGGTACGAGCAGGGCCCGTTCCAGTTCCTCGCGCTGTTCGCGCTTCCGTGCAGACCTGGGCGAGATGCCGGCCGATGACGTCGAGTGCGCGGTGATCACATCGTCGCCATGGCCACGCATCGTGTGGGCCCAGAGCTTGGTGCGGGGCAGGAGATCGTCGTTCATCGTGCCCCCAGCCTAACGGCGTCAGCGCTCAGCGCGAGGCACCCACTCCGACAGCTGCGGGCCGGTGTAGACCTGGCGCGGACGGTAGATGCGGCCCGCTGGGTCGTCGACGACTTCCTTCCAGTGGGCGATCCAGCCGGGCGTGCGGCCAATGGCGAACATGACGGTGAACATGTCCATCGGGATGCCGATGGCGCGCAGGATGATGCCGGAGTAGAAGTCCACGTTGGGGTACAGCCGCCGCGACGCAAAGTAGTCGTCGGCCAAGGCTGCCTCCTCCACCTCGCGGGCGATGTCCAGCAGCGGGTCGTTGATGTGCATGGCATCCAACAGGCTGTGGGCCGCTTCCTTCAGCACCTTCGCCCGGGGGTCGAAGTTGCGGTAGACGCGGTGCCCAAATCCCATCAGCTTGACGCCGGAGGCCTTGTCCTTGGCCCGGTCCACATATTGCTTGGCGGTCCAGGACCCTTCGTGAATCTGCTCGAGCATCTCGATGACGCCCATGTTCGCACCGCCGTGCAGCGGTCCCCACAGCGCGTTGACACCAGCGGAGACGGAGGCGTAGAGGTTGGCACCCGACGACGCGACCATGCGGACGGTGGAGGTGGAGCAGTTCTGCTCGTGATCCGCGTGCAGCACGAGGAACATGTTGAGCGCGTGTGCCACTTCGGGCGTGGCCTCGTAGTCGCGGTAGGGCACGGAGAACATCATGTGCAGGAAGTTCTCGGCATACGGCAGGTCGTAGCGCGGATAGGCGATGGGCTGGCCAACATGGGACTTGTAGGAGGCCGCGGCGATGGTGCGGGTCTTGGCCAGCAGGCTGGCGGCCGCCTCGCGGAAGCCCGTCTCATCCGTGAAGCGGTGCTCCGGCATGTCATGGGCCTGCAGCGCGTTGACCATGGAGGACAGGATGCTCATGGGGTGCGCGTTGATGGGGAAGCCGTCGAAGTGCTTGCGCATGTCGCGGTGCAGCGCGGAGTTCTCCGTCAGCAGGTTGCGGAACTCGTTACGCTCCTCCTCATCCGGCAGTTCACCGAAGATCAGCAACTCGGCGGTCTCGATGAAGCTGGAGCGGGCAGCCAGATCCTCGATGGGGACACCGCGGTAGCGCAAAATGCCCTTTTCGCCGTCGATGAAGGTGATCGCAGACTTGGCGGAGCCGGTGTTGCCGTAGCCGTCGTCCAGCGTGATGAGGCCAGTGTCGGCGCGGAGTCGGGAGATGTCGATGGCGCGTTCGCCCTCACTCCCTGTGACGATCGGAAAGTGGTGTTCGACGCCGTCGATGATGATGGTGGCAAGGTCTTGCATGGAAACCTCCATGGGCCAGAGCCCCATGTCTGGGCTGAGTGCGCCCCAACATACCGACGGCGTCTCCGCCGGTTTCGAGGGGGTTGGGCTAACCGCCCGAGACGTCCAGCTCTGCCTCGGAGAGGTCCAGTTCGCAGCCGGAGGTGTCGTCCAGCCAGCCGTACGGCAGAACCACCTTGCCGCGTGGAGAGCCCTGCCGGCCGCGCGGCGTGCCCAGTTCGCTGACGGGGAACTCGGCGTCTGCGTCCAGCAACTCCACCAGGCCCTCGAGCTCTTCGTAGCTGGAGACCATCGCGAACCGACGGCGCAGCTCACCCACCGGGTACCCCTTGAAGTACCACGCCATGTGCTTGCGCAGGTCGACGATGCCGCGCGGGCCCATCACCTGCATCAACAGTTCCGCGTGGCGCAGCAACATCTGCCCGACGGCGCCCAGCTTGGGCCGCAACCTCAGCTCCTCGCCGCGGAAGGCGGCGGCCAGATCCCCAAAGAGCCACGGGCGCCCGAGGCAGCCGCGGCCGATGACCACGCCGTCGGCTCCGGTTTCCTCCATCATGCGCAGCGCGTCCTCGGCTTCCCAGATGTCGCCGTTGCCCAGCACGGGGATGTCGACCTCATCGACCAATTCCTTGATGCGCGACCAATCGGCTTCACCGGAGTAGGCCTGCTGCACGGTGCGCCCGTGGAGGGCGATCGCTGCCGCGCCTTCCTCTTGGGCGATGCGGCCAGCGTCGAGGAACGTCTCGTGGTCGTCATCGATGCCGATGCGGGTCTTGATGGTGACGGGCACCCCGAATTCGTCTGCGGCCTTCACTGTTTCACGCACGATGGCGCGCAACCGGTCACGCTTGTAGGGCAGCACTCCCCCGCCGCCCTTGCGGGTGACCTTGGGCACCGGGCAACCGAAGTTGAGATCGATGTGGTCCACGTTGTGCTCGCGGATGAGAATCCGGGCCGCCTCCGCCATCACGTCCGCGTCCACGCCGTAGAGCTGCACGGAGCGGGTGGTCTCCCCCGGGTCGAACTGGAGCATGTCACGGGTCTTGTGGTCTCCCACCACCAGGCCGCGCGACGTGATCATCTCGCACACGTACAGGCCCGCGCCCTGCTCGCGACACAGCTGGCGGTAGGCAGCGTTGGTCACCCCAGCCATGGGCGCGAGCACGACGGGAAGCTCCACGACGACGGCGTCGGGGCGGCTGGGAGCATGCAGGCGCAGCGGGGCGTAGGTATTCATGGCCCGAGAAGCTTACCTCTCGCGCGGGATATTGACCCCAAGTTCCTCCGGCGGCAGGAAGGCGCTGGGCTCGTCGATGGCGCGCGACAACAGGGGCGTGAGGATCATCTTCGCGTCGTACCCGTTGAAGGACCGGCGGTAGGCCCCCACGGATTCCCACCGGGAGACGATGGCCCACAGCTCCGGATCGTCCAGGTTCTGCACGAGGTCGATTCCCAGACACCCAGGGCGCTGCACCCACCACTCGACGGCGGCCTCGGCCTCAGCACGGAACGTGGGGCCTGGCTGGGAGAAGCGGCTGATCGCAAGCATGGCGCAACCCTACCGTCGGTTTGACTGACACCCTCAGCTTGTTGATAATGGTTCTCATGACCTTCCGGATTGCCCTTGCTTCCGCCGCCATCGCGGCCCTCACCCTCACCGCCTGCGGCGCCCCCTCCTCCGGCGACGCGGGCGGTGAGGGCCCCACTGTCGTCACCTCCTTCTATCCACTCCAGTGGGCCACCGAGCAGGTCGTCGGCGACTCTGGGGCCACCGTCGAGGTGCTGACGAAGCCGGGCGTGGACGCGCACGGCATGGAGCTCAGCCCCCGGCAGATCGCCTCGCTGAGCGCCGCGGATCTGGTGGTCTACCTGCACGGCCTCCAGCCTGAGGTCGACGGCGTGATCCCCTCCGCAGGAGCAGCTTCGGTGCTCGACGTGGCCGAGGTGGTCAACCTCGCTCCGATCGCTGACGGCCACAACCACGACCACGGTGAGGAGGGCCACGCTGAGGACGAGCACGCGGACGACGAGCACTCAGCCGATGATGGCCACGACCACGGCGATTTCGATCCCCACTTCTGGCTCGACACCGAGCGGATGAGCGCCGCCGTCGAGGCCATCGCGGCACACCTGTCAGACACCAACCCGGCCGGCGCCGAGACGTATCGCGCCAACGCCGAGGCCACCGTCGCCGAACTGACGAAGCTGGATCAGGAGTACCGAGCCGGGTTGGCGAAGTGCGAGCGACGCGAGTTCGTCACCACCCACGCGGCGTTCCAGTACCTGGCCCAGCGCTACGACCTCGAGGAGATCGGCATCTCGGGCATCAACCCGGATGGCGAGGCCTCTCCGGCGCGGATCGCGGAGATCCACGACGAGGCGCAGCGGCACGGGGTGACCACCATCTTCTTCGAGACCCTCACCTCTGATGCGGTGGCGCGATCGATCGCTGGCGACCTCGGGCTGAAGACGGCCGTGCTCGATCCGCTTGAGGGGGTCTCTGACAAGTCGCCCGGCACGGATTACCCTTCCATCATGCGCGCCAACCTGGAGGCGCTGAGGAGTGCCAATGACTGTCAGTGACCCGCTCGACTCCCGCGGGCTCTACGTCTCCCTGGACGGGATGCCCATCCTTCGCGATGTGAGCATCCACGTCGACAGCGGTGAGGCTGTCGCCCTGCTCGGCGGCAACGGCTCTGGCAAGTCCACTCTTGTGAAGACCCTCCTCGGCCTCTTCCCCTACCAGAAGGGCACCGTCGAACTCTTCGGCGAGCACCTCCCGGGCTTCAAGGACTGGTGGCGGGTTGGGTACGTCCCGCAGCACTCCGCCATCACGGTCCCGAACGCGACGGTGCGCGAGATCGCGGCCTCCGGCCGGCTCGCCCATCGCAAGCCCTTCCAGTGGCTGGCCCGCAAGGACAAGGTGGCGCTCGACGAGGCGCTCGAGCTGGTCGGTCTCCAAGACCGCATGGACTGGCCGTTCGGCTCGCTCTCCGGCGGTCAGAAGCAGCGCGTGCTCATCGCGCGAGCCCTGTCCTCGCAGCCAGATCTGCTGGTGATGGATGAGCCCTTGGCCGGCGTGGACCTGCACAGCCAGGCCGGGCTCGCACAGCTTCTTGGGACGCTGCGCGCTGACGGGCTGGCGCTCCTTGTTGTGCTCCACGAGCGCGGCTACATGGATCCCATCCTGAGCCGCGCCGTCACCCTGTGCGACGGCCGGGTCGTCGACGACGAGCATCCGTCCGCCATGGACTGCGCGCCGGATCTCGACCCGCCGTCGGCCTTTGGCGTGGTGGATCCCATCTCCGGGGTGTTCGCATGATCGAGATCCTCTCCCTGCCCTTCATGCAGCGCGCGCTCATCGCCGCGCTGTTGAGCGGGCTCATCGCGCCGGCCATCGGCACCTTCATCGTGCAACGCAAGATGAGCCTCCTGGGCGACGGCTTGGGCCACGTGGCCATCATGGGCGTGGGGTTCGCCCTCATGACCGGTACCGCCCCGCTCCCAGTGGCTGTGGTCACCTGCGTCGTTGGCGCTGTCGCCGTCGAATTGCTTCGCCAACGCGGGAAGGCCTCAGGCGACCTCGCGCTGGCCATCCTCTTCTACGGCGGCCTCGCCTCCGGCGTCCTCATGGCAGGCATCGCCGGGCAGGGGGCCGCTGGCCTCTCAGCCTTCCTGTTCGGCTCGCTCACGAGCGTGAGCCAAACCGAGATCTACGTCATCATCGCGCTGGCCGTCATCATCCTGGGCGTGACGATCACCCTGGCGCCGCGGCTCTTCGCCGTCTCGGTGGACGAGAACTATGCGCGGGTACTGGGCATCCGGGTGAAGCTGCTCAACCTCCTCGTGGTGGTACTCGCGGCGGTCACCGTCACGGTGTCGATGCGCACCGTTGGCCTGCTGCTCATCAGTGCGCTCATGGTGATCCCGGTGGCCACGGCTCAGCAGTCCTTCGTGGGCTTCACCGCGTCGTTCTTCGGCGCCATGGGCATCGGAGCGCTGGCCGCGCTGGGCGGCACCATCGGATCCTTCTACCTCGACACGGCCACCGGCGCCACCATCGTCGTCACCGCCATCCTGCTGCTGGGCCTGTCCTGGCTGATCGGTGGCAAGCTCAGGCGCGCCAGCCGGTTCATCCCCTACATCGAGGATCACGGGCAGCACCCGCACGAACCCGCGGAGAGCCATGATGACCGCCATTCGCACGACCCGTCCGTGCGCGTGATCCAGCACGGTGACCACCTTGACTACGTGCACGACGGCCACCGCCACGCCCGCCACGGAGATCACTATGACGAGCACTGAAACAGCCCGCACCCCGGCCACCCGGCACACCTGGCAGCGCGCCGCGGTCCGTGACCTCATGGAGTCCGGCGTCGAGTTTCGCACCGCGCAACAGGTGCACGACCTGCTGCGGGACGAGGGAGCCAAGGTGGGGTTGGCGACGGTGTACCGCGCATTGCAGGCGATGGCTGAGGCCGATGAGGTCGACGTCATCCGCACCCCCGAAGGCGAACTGGCCTACCGGCACTGCTCGTCTGGGCACCATCACCATCTCGTGTGCCGCTCCTGCGGTTTCTCCGTGGAGGTGCACGCCGAGGAGGTCGAGACCTGGGCCTCGTCGGTGGCCAGGCAGCACGGCTTCACCGATGCTGGCCACGAGCTCGAAATCTTCGGGCTGTGCAAGGACTGCGCCTAGCTGGATTCACGCACCACCAGCGAAGGTTTCAGCACAACCCGCTCAGTGGAGCCCGACAGCAGGATCTCCATGGCGGTGCGCCCCATCTCGGCCCGCGGCTGGGACACGGTGGTGAGCCGCGGCCGCAGGAGCCGTGCCAACTCCGTGTCGTCGTAGCCGACGATGGCCAGATCCTCCGGCACCCTGCGGCCTTGATCGGACGCGATGCCCAGGAGCCGCGCGGCCGCCCGGTCATTCGATGCGAAGACCGCGCTGATGTCCTTGGCGAACCGCCCGGTGTCGGAGACCACGCTCGCGAGGCCATGTTCCTCCATGACCACCCGGAACGCCTCCTCGCGTTCCCGGGTGGTGCGCGATTGGGTCCCCGCGAGAAAGCCGATGTGCTGATGACCTTGGGATAGGAGGTGCTCCACGGCTTGGCGGGCGCCGTCCGAATCGTCGTTGCGCACCTGGCTCACGCCGTCGGGCAACTGGTAGGGGTTGGCGACCACGACAACCGGGGCCTGCCGCGCTGCCGTGACGAGAGCCTCCACTGGCACGTGGGCTGACACCACAACGAAGCCGTCCAAGCCCAAGCGCATCATCTCCTCGAGCTTGAGCTTGAGCTGGGCGGGATCGCGCCGCCCATGACCGATCACCACGCCAAGGTCATGTTGCTGGGCCGCGTCCTCCACCGCCTCCACAACGTCGGTGTTGTGGGGGTTTGCCAGTTCGTTGAGCAGCACGCCGACGAGATTGGTCCGCCCAGCGACGAGCGAGCGCGCCCAGTGGTTGGAGCGATATCCAATGGAATCCGCAATCTCCAGAATTCGACTGCGCGTGGCCGCGCTCACCCCTGGGTCATCGCGAATGGCCAGCGACACCAACGACTTGGACACGCCCGCCGCCCGTGCCACGTCGACGATCGTGGGCCCTCCGTTTCTCATGGGCCCATGCTAGCCCCGTTCTGGAGCGTTCCAGCCCATTTCACCCGGTGTTTACCAAGGCGTCATGTTGGCCCTCTAGCGTCCAACTAGAACGTTCCAGATTCTGGATCTGGTGAGCCGAAAGGTAAGTCAATTGCTTGAGCGCCCTGTCGCCCTACTGCTCGACTTCGGAGGGGTGGTGATTGAAACCCGCAAGCGCCTCACTGGCCCCAGCGACGTCGCCGTACAACTCCAGCAACTGCTGGCCAAGGGTGGCTACCGGCTGTCGCGCGATGAGCTCGCTGATTCCGTCGAGGCTGGTTCCGTCGCCCTGAAGCACTGGAAGCACGCATCCTCGCGCCGCCAGCAGCCCACCGAGTTGACCCATCGCGAGGTGGTCTCGGACTTCCTCGCCGCGGATCTGCCCGAAGGCCCCCGCGCACTGCTGAGCGCAGAGGCGACCACTGTTCTGGAGGTCATCTCCGCCGGACTCAACGATCACCCGATCCGCCCCGGAATCCGCGAGATTCTGGAGCTCTGCCGCGCCGAAGGGATCCGCGTGGGCATCGTCTCCAACGCGCACTCCGGCACGTCGCACCGTCGGATCCTCGACGACCTCGGCATCGCTGAGTACTTCGGGGTGCAGGTGTACTCGGATGAGGTGGGCATCCGCAAGCCCAACCCCGACATGATCAGGATCGCCGCGGAGGCACTTGGCACCATCCCCGAGCACTGCTGGTACGTGGGCGACACGCAGGATCGCGACGTCGTGGCCGGCCGCCGCGCCGACGTCGGCGGGGTGCTCATCACCAGGTCCAAGCACACCGACAACCCACCCTTTCCGGTGCGTGACAAGGCAGATGCGATGTTCGACGACCCGCGCGGCCTGCTCGCAGAGCTGCGCCGGGCGGTAGCACAGCCCGGCTCCTTGGCTGAGCGCAGCCGCAGGCAGCCAGCCCTGCCCTTGGGCCCAGCGCTCCTCATCGACCACGGCGGTGTCATCTCCCTGACCGCACCAGGCACCGACGGGCTCGCTCGCTTCCTCGAGGAGTTGCGGGGGCAACTGGAGCGCACCGGCATCCCCGCCCCCACCACTGGAGAGCTGGGCGAAGCGCTCGCCAACGCCCGCCAAACACTCAAGGAGCGCAAGGCCGAGCGCCTGGCCGCGTACGAGGCGCAGGGCGGTGAGCTTCGCGAGGTCACGCATCAGGAGTTCTGGCAGACCGTCGCCGCCCACCTCCAGCAGGATTTCCGCGCCTGGTTCCGGGCCGAGGCCGACGACCTGGCCGCCCGTTACGGCAATGTGAAGTCAGATCGACAGTGCAGGCCCGGAATGCCGGAGCTCCTCCGGCGGTTCGCCCAGGCCGGCACCCCCGTCGTCGTGGTCTCCAACACCGTTTCTGGCCGCGCCGTCCGGGATTCATGCAAGCGCTACGGGCTGGACCCCTACATCGCGGCCTACGTGGCCTCCGACGAGCACGGGTTGCGCAAGCCGGAACCCGACATCTTCCGTGAGGCCCTCACGATCGCCAGCGCCGATCCGGCCCGGACCATCTTCATCGGCGACAAGCCCCGCAACGATGCCGCCGGCGCACGTGCCGTGGGGATCGCCCACCGCATCCTCCTCACCGGCGGATCCACGCCGGATGACGAACTGCACTCTGCCCTCGCCGACGGCACCGCCACCCAGGTGGTGTCGGACGTCACCGATCTCCTGCCCCTCCGAGAAGCAATCGCCAGCTAACCGAAAGGACCTCCCCATGACCTCCTCCGACTACCAGCGCGCAGGCCGCCTCCGAACCGGCGGCGCTGCCCACACAGACCTCACCACCCCGCAGAAGTTGATGATCTTCGTGCTGTCCATGGCCCTGTTCGGCCTGGCCAACATCATCCTCGAGATCATCCCGGACGTGACCATCGGCCCCGTCGACATCTCCGTGGCCTACTTCGTCTTCGTGCCGCTCGCGATGGTGGCGCTCTTCTCCCCCTTCTGGGCCGCACTGGGCGCACCGCTCGGGGAGATCGTGTTCGTCGACCTCCTGATGGGTGACTTCTCGGGCCTCGCCGAGGTGGAGGGCTACCTCCAGATGTTCCTGGCGCTCTACATCGCCGGCTCCCTGATCCGCAACCCCCGGTCCAAGGGCCAGATCTGGATGGGCGCCATCCTCATCGTCGTCATCGACAAGCTGCTCTCGGCCATCGTCGACCTCGCAAAGGTGTGGCTCGCGCTCGAGGATCCCGAGTACGTCGACGGCCTGCCTGAATCCATCCTCTTCCTCGAGGGCCTGGGCTTCGGCGTGGACATCATCACCTCCGGCATCTTGTTCGGCGCCATCCCCGCGATGTGGCTGATCCCAGCCCTCCACGGCAAGATCGAGCCACTGCTCGGCATGCGTCCGCGCGTCCCCGGCGAGCCCATCCCCGGCCAGGCCCCTCGCGCAGGATGGTTCGTCGCCGTTGCAGTCCTGCTGTCCATTGCCTCGGCCTTCTTCGCCTTCATCGAGGCGTGGGACCTGAACGTCGGCGCATGGGAGCCAGACTTCCTGGACCAGTTCGGCGTGAGCTTCCTGTGGGTCTCGGTGGGCGCGATCATCGTGGTGCTGCTCCTGGCCTACTTCGCGTACCGGGCTGGCCAGAAGCGCACGGCGGCAGAGCAGGCGTGGCTCCTTGCAGAGGCCGAGGAAGCCGTCGCGATCGCCGAGCGCGAGCAGCGTGAGGAGCACGTCAACTCGTGAGCGCCATCATCGAGGTGTCGAACCTCAGTTTCCGTTACCCGGGGGCTGAGGCCGACACCTTGCGCAACGTCAACCTCACCATCGAACGCGGCGACTTCGTCGCGGTGGTGGGCGGCAACGGCTCTGGCAAGACCACGTTGTGCAAGACCTTCAACGGCCTCGTCCCCCACTACTGGGCTGGCGATTTCGCCGGCTCAGTGGTGGTCGACGGGGTCGACACCTTCACCTCATCAGTCGCCGCACTCTCCGCCAAGGTGGGCTACGTCTACCAAGACTTCCAGAACCAGCTCGTGCGCCCCACGGTGCGCGACGAGATCTCCTTTGGCCCCATCAACTTCGGGCACCCAGACCATGCGCAGCGCACCGCTGAGGTCATCGCCACCCTCGGTCTGGAGGACCTCGCCGGGCGCTTCACCTGGCAGCTGTCAGGCGGTCAGGCGCACACGACGGCGCTTGCCGCTGTCCTGGCACTCCGGCCTGAGATCCTCGTGGTTGACGAGCCCGTGGCCGAACTCGACCCCGCGCGCGCCCACGAGATCTACCAGCGCCTGCAGTTCCTCAACGAGGAGCACGGCCTGACCATCATCACCATCGAACACCACGCCGAGTTCATCGCCCAGTACGCCAAATCCGTGGTCTTGATGTCCGACGGCGCACCCGTGTGGCACCTTCCCGTCGACGACGCGGTCAACCGCACCGAAGAGCTCGAACGACACGGGATCCCAGCACCGCAGGTGGTGCAGGTGGGCCGCGGTGCCGGGCTGGCCCGGGCGCCCCGGACGATCGGCGCCGCCGTCGAGCAGCTGCGCGCGGCTGGCGTGACGGTACGGGACACAATCCAAGCTTCTCGCGTCCACCCAGCGACTCATCTGGTGGCCACCGCCAGCGGCCTGACCCACTCCTACCGCAGCGTGGGCGGTGAACTGCACACCGCACTCGCGGGCGTGAACCTGCAATTGCACGCGGGAGACCGCGTTGCGCTGGTGGGAGGCAACGGCTCCGGCAAGACCACCCTCCTCAAGCTGCTCTCCGGCATCATGGTGCCCCGCGAGGGAGAGGTGCACGTTGCGGGCATCAACACGCGCAGCAAGTCGCCCGGCAAGCTGGCAGGTACCACGGCATACATCTATCAGCATCCGCAGCAGATGCTGCTGAAGGATTCGGTGCGCAGCGACGTGGCGTTGTTCCCCTCGGGCCGCAAGATCGACGGGTGGCAAGCCCTCGTGGACCGGGTCATCACCAGGGTCAGGCTCGATGAACTGGCAGACCGTGACGGCCGGACACTGTCTGGCGGCCAGCAGCGGCGAGCCACGCTCGCGATCGGCTTGGCGATGCGCCCGGAGATCCTCCTGCTGGACGAGCCGACGTCGTCGCTCGACGTCGCTTCCCGCGAGGACGTCACCGCGATGCTCGCCGAACTCTCCGATGCCATCGAGTGCGCCGTCGTGGCCACCCATGACATGCATCTGGTGGCGGACTGGGCCAACCGGGTGATCGTGCTCGAACAGGGCAGGATCGCCGCGGATCTCGAACCGCGCGAGCTCTTCGCGCGGCCGGAGCTGCTCAGCCGAGCGAGACTCGTGCCGCCCCAGGTCGCCACGCTTGGCCTCGAACTGGGGCTTGAGCAACCACCGCTCAGCGTCGAGGAACTGCTGGCCAGCCTGCAGATCCGGGAAAGGGGGCACCCATGAGGAAGCAACGCGACGTCTTGTCGGTGGAGTGGGTCAAGCTCGAACTGATCCGTACCGCCTACGCCACCCGCGGCGGCATGTTCTCTCGACGGGATCCCCGGGCGGTGATCATCTGGTACCTGATCATGGCATTCGTGCCGTGGTTCACCCACAACGTCACGGTTCTGATCGGCCTGTTCGTGATCGCGGCTGCGGGTGTGTTCTTCGCCCGCGTCGGGCCATTGGTCTTGGGGTTGTTCATCATCGGCATCGGGTTCGAGATCGTCTACTTGTTGA
>JAUNUF010000193.1 GCA_030538315.1 Propionibacteriaceae bacterium | reverse complement strand
GGAGCCTGGTTCTACACCGGCGGCGACAACCCCTACGGGTACCGCGGGCTCGGCGAGGTGGCCGTGTTCGTGTTCTTCGGGCTCGTCGCGGTGCTCGGCACCGAGTTCACCCAGTCCGGGACCATCAGCTGGCCCGGAGCGATGGCGGCCGTGGCCATCGGCGCGATCTCCGCGTCCGTGAACCTGGCCAACAACCTCCGCGACATCCCCTCCGACACCGAGGCCGGGAAGGTCACGCTGGCCGTGCGGCTGGGCGACGCCGGCACCCGCACGGTGTGGGTCGCCCTGGCCTGCATGCCGCTGGCCACGTCGGTGGCGCTGGCGTTCGCCACCCCCTGGGCGCTGGCCGGGCTGCTCGCCGCGCCGCTGATCTTCGTCGCCTCGCGCCCGGTCACCGGGAATGCGAAGGGCCCGGCGCTCATCCCCGTGCTGGGAATGTCGGGCCGGGCCATGCTGCTGTGGGCCGTGGTCACGGCCCTGGCGCTCGCGCTGGGGTAACCGCTCTAGTTCGACTCGCGTTCGGCGAGCTGCTCGCGGACGTACTTCTTGTGCTCGCGGCGGTTCGTGTCCCACACCGCGACGCCCTCGTTGGCGCGGGTGCGCAGCGACGGGAACAGGAACACCGACGCGGGCATGGCCACGATCAGCGCCAGCACGGCGAGGATGGCCAGCGGAATCTGGATCTCGAACAGCACGATCACGCCGACGAGCACCGCGAACACCGCCAGGAACAGCACCAGGCGCGCCAGGCCGTACCAGAAGACGTCCTTGAAGGCGCGGTTGCGCTGCGCGCGGTGCGCGATCTCGTCGGGAGCCTGCCCACGTCCGGCCGCCACGGCGTCGGCGGCACCGGCCGCACCGGGGGTCTGCTTCGCTTTGTCACTCACACATGACACTCTACGTATCCTGGTTTTACGTAGGAGGTGCCAGGTGGGCCGTTTGTTGATTCTGATCCTGATCATCGTGGTGATCGTGCTGGTGTGGCGCGCTTTCGGCCCCGGCACGTGGGGCAAGGGGGCCGGCCGCAGCGGGATGGCCGGGCCGGGCGCCGTCGGTGGCCGACGTGGCGGCGGTGGAGCCCTCGGCGACGGTTTGGCCGGTGGACTGGGTGGCGGGCTGGCCGGCGGGCTCGGCCGCGGTCCGCGCGCGGGCATGGATCAATCGCGCCCCAAGGGTCCCGACGACGACGAGGATTTCCTCTGGCGCTTGGAAAAGCAGCGTTTCGACGAACAGCGTGCCCGCGAGCGCGCCGCCGAAGCCGAGCGCGAACGGAAGCGGCTCGACGAAGAACGTCGCCGGCGTGCGAAGGGTGACGCCGGCAATACCCAAGCCGGGGACGATGCGAGCAGCGATGCGCGTGACGACGAGCCGGGAACCGACGGCCCCTAGTCCCCCGGCCCCTGATCCCACGGCCGTTTGGGAGGCGGCTTCCAATCCGACGGCCCCTGATCCCACGGCCGTCTGAGAGGCCCCCACGGATCCGGCTCCCGAGTCACTTGAGCCCCAAGTTCACGAATGTCGCCCACAATGCGACACCGACATCGTCCACGACCTGGCGTTATGCGGAGTCATGGTGTCCCGTTATGGGCGAGTGCGGCCCCGAATCTCGTGCCGACCCCTCCGAGGAGCTGTCACCGGCGACTTCTCCGGTCACATCCCGGATCCGTTGGCGTGACGTGGACCGTTGGCGCCGACGAAGGACTTCGGTGGTG
>JAUNUF010000192.1 GCA_030538315.1 Propionibacteriaceae bacterium | reverse complement strand
CCGCGCACGGCAACTCGCTGCGCGCGCTGGTCAAGCACCTCGACGGCATCTCCGATGAGGACATCGCCGGCCTGAACATCCCCACCGGCATCCCGCTCTACTACGAGCTGGATGAGAACTTCAAGCCGGTCACCCCCGGTGGCCGCTACCTCGATCCGGAGGCCGCCAAGGCCGCCATCGAGGCCGTGAAGAACCAGGGCAAGAAGTAACAACCACCACAAACGGGCCCCGCTGAGAGCGGGGCCCGTTTCGTTTGCGCTTACATTACAGTGAGGGCATGAAGACAGCTGTTGTGACCGGGGCCAGCTCCGGCATTGGGGCCGCCACCGCGCGGCAACTCGCCGCTCAGGGCTACCGCGTGTTTTGCGCCGCACGCCGCGTGGAGCGCATCGAAGCCCTCGCCGCAGAGATCGGCGGGGTGGCCGTCACCTGCGACATCACCTCCGACGACGACGTGGCTCGGCTCGCCGACGCCGTCGAGGGTCGGCTGGACGTGCTGGTCAACAACGCCGGCGGCGCGCTGGGCCTCGAGCCCGTCTCTGAGGCGGACTTGGACAAGTGGGCCGCCATGATCGCCACCAACACCATCGGCACCGCGCGGGTGACCAAGGCGCTGCTGCCTGCGCTGACTGCGGCCCAGGGCATCATCGTCTTCGTCACCTCGACGGCGGCAGATTCCGGCTACGAGGGCGGCGCCGGCTATTGCGCGGCCAAGGCGGGCGAACGCTCCATCGTCGAGTCGCTGCGCCTTGAACTCTTCGACCAGCCGGTGCGAATCACGGAAATCTGCCCCGGCATGGTGGCAACGGAAGAGTTCTCCCTGACCCGCTTCGGCGGCGACCAGAGCCGCGCAGACAAGGTGTACGACGGCGTTGCCGAGCCGCTGACCGCCGACGATGTGGCCGACACGATCGTCTACATGGCCACGCGCCCAAGCCACGTCAACATCGACCGGGTGACGATCCGCCCCCGCGCCCAGGCCGCCCAACACAAGGTCCACCGCGTCTAACGGTTCCTGAGCCGGACGCCTGCGAGGTACGAGCAGCGCGACCGGTCGAAGGACGCCAAAGTTATCCACAACCCCAAACCACGCCCTTGTTCCGACCCCATCTCCACTCACCATTGAGGCATGGGCTTCACGTACATCCTCAAGTGCAGCGACGGAAAGCTGTACACCGGATCGACCGCAGACATCATCCACCGGTTCAGGCAGCACTCGCGAGGAGAGAGCAAGTTCACCCGACGGCGTCTTCCGGTCCAGCTCGCATGGGCCCAGGAGTTCGACAGCCTTGAAGAGGCGTACATCGTCGAACACCAGATCAAGGGATGGAACAGATCAAAGAAGATCGCCTTGATCGAGGGACGACTCGATCAACTCCCAGAGTTGGCCAGAAGAGGAACACAGGTCGACCCAGCAGCCTTCACACAGGCAACCCTGCAGCACATCGCCGGGCAGTCCGAGCAGCTGGCCGCAGGTTCGCTCCCCTGCCCATCCCCGCGGCTCGAGACGCAACCCGTCGATGCGCTGGCTGCTCAGGGGCGTCGTCCATGGATTCCGCGGGCGGCAAAGAGCACCTGGCTATAGTCGGCGTTGGCGATCGTGTCTAGCGTCCTTCGACCCGCCTGGCTCCTTCGTCGCAAAGGCGGGCTCAGGAACCGAACACGGTTCCTGATATGGGTGGGGGTCTTGTCAAGTGGCATGGTGAAACCGGGCCC